>JAFWWK010000204.1 GCA_017523615.1 Clostridia bacterium | reverse complement strand
CCGGCCTTGCGGCGGCCGCCGTTCAGCGACCCGGCCACGAATCCGCCCACGTCCTTCAGATCGTCCTGCTGGGCCTTGGGCATGCGCATGTACTGGTCCAGCGTCTCCACGCCCCGGTTGGGCACCCGTAGTCGCTCGTACAGTTCGGACACGGTGAGCGTCTGCCGCTTCCACTGCGTTTCGCGCCGGGAATTGCCCGTGCTGATGATGATCTTGCGGTCGTACTTCATTGTATTACCTCTCCTCATATTTTTGCGCCGCCGCTGTCGGCGCGGGACCTGCAAGCTCCCCGCGGGCGTTTCTTTTTGCGCCGCTGACGCTGGCGCGGGGCCTGCGGGCTCCCCGCGGGCGGATGGGAACGCGGGGGAGGCCCGCGCTTCTCAACTAATCGGGATCTTCTTCGTCGTCCCCGGGCGTTTCACCGTCGGCGGTCTTCCGTGACCCGCAGTCATCGTATATGCTTATTTTGCATGAACCCTCATAATTCAGGAAGCAATCGTACTGCTGGCAGCAGTTTATTTTGTTGCATATTTGGTCCAGCGGGCATTCCATATCGTGGCACTTGTCCCGAAATCCGCAGATGTTGCACGGATGTTCTTTACACATTTCCGCCGTCCTCCCTGTGTTTCCAGGGCTCTTCCGCGCCGTCGTCGTATTCCAAATGATTTTCCTTAATGTACGCGTCCACCGCGGCCTGCATCAGGAAATCGAACCCGAATACCCTTTTCAGCGTCCAATCGTCTGTCCTGATCCACAGATCCGAAGGAAAATCGATGACCCATTTTTCGTCTCTGTGGGGGTTCATCCGGCCTTCCGTGATATCGCATACTTCCTCGACGTATCCGATCAGAACGTGGATATTATCGTAATGAAGCGGATATTCGGCATGCCTCGTCTGTCCCTTGCTGTTTACCCAGTCCAGCGTAACATAGATGCTGTCGTCGCCTGAGGCCCACAGCTTCCCGACCAGCGCCGGGAGGGTTTCGGCGGATTCCACGCAGTCCGCGTAGGACACGCTCGGCAATTCATGCTGCAATGTTTTGCTGCACCTTTCCCTGTCAATCAGGCTGTACGCCACATTTTTGTGGTGGCGCATCAGGAAATATCTGTGGCTGCTTTTGTCCATTGGTTACCTCCGTTCTCCCTTATTTCAGGAAAGCGGGCTTCCCTGAAATAAGCGTCCCTTTTAATTCAATTGGCAGGGGGGGAGACCCTGCATAAGATACTGCCCCTGTATCGTGTACGCTCATGTACACTCATGTACAATCAACAGGGGACACCTCGTAAGCCCTCCCCCGCAGGGGAAGGTGGCCGCGAACGCGGCCGGATGAGGTTCCCCTTGCCCCGGTCCGCGTTACCAGCTCATATAAATGCACTCGATCGGCACATCCCCATTCCATCCGCCTTTCCATCCACTGCCCCAATCATCGCTGAACCAATCAATAATGGACTCCAGCGCCTTCCTGGCGCTCCCGATCCCGCCCCAGCCGTTGTCCGGCTCCAGGCTTTTGTACGCCTTTGCGTTGAAGGTCAATTCGTGGATCCCGCGCTCTATCTTCGGCAGCACGTCCGTCATCGGATACCACTTGCCCTGCTCATAATCCCAGTTCATGCTTTTCACGAAGATCTCCCGGTCGTTGTAGGTAGGGCTCGCGTATTCCGGCTCGCCGATCACGGCATAAACATCATCTGCCTTCCCGACCACCTTCACGCCGAATCTGATACCATAGCTCATGCCTTATCCTCCTGCCTCATTTTCCATCCACGGCGTTTCCTCCTGCTGCTCCTTCGTGGGCTTTCGCGTCCAATACCTCGTTAGCTTTCCGTAATCTTCAAACTCGCATCCGTGCGATGTGTAATAATGCGAGTAGTCGATCATTCCGATCACCTGCCGATCCTCCCAGATCTTTTTTATCAGCGCCAGGTATACATCACCGTTTTTCTCCTCCACCCATACGGTGTCTTTCCATTCCCTCACTTCGTCCATGGTCAGCACTCGCGGCACGGTCAGCTCCTTCACCGTGTCCTTAAGTCTCCCGAGCATCTCGCCCATTTCCGCAGCGCATCCGCACAGATACTCAAGCATCTCAATGCACCGTTCACATTTTTCCATCTTCGTCCCTCCTCATGTCCGTTCCGGTTCCACGCAGTATTCGACGTCCCAGTCAATTTTGTGCCGATCTTCGTCAATGATGCAGCCCACCTCGGCGGCGTCCTCGGTGTAGCCCACCAGCACTTCCACCTCCAGCCCGTCGGCTGTGCGGTCCTTGCGCGTGATTCTCCAAGTCATATTTTCCCCTCCCACAACGGACAATTGTATCTCACAGGCATTCCCCACTCAGGTTTATATCCGCAGTCATCTTTCACGCAGTCGTTACAATTCGGCATCCGTGCCACCCGGTCAGCAACCATCAGCAAATCGGCTACATAATGCAAATCAGCAATGATATCCCTAAGTCTTGCATCATCGTCCATGCTTTTCGTCCTCCTTTGGTGGTTCCGTCCTCAATCCTGCCATGTACTCAAACCATTCAATGAATGATTGTGCCTTTTCCTCGCTCCCGAAAGATGCTACCTTCCATACCATATTCGGGTCCCTCGTTCCAATCCATAGCCCCGGATTTTTGCCAAAGCCGTCAACCTTGTAAACCCCTATGACCACATTACCGCGCTCATACCTCATTTTGTCATCCTCCGGCAACCTGTCCTTGACGCTGATCCAGCCGCTGACGGTCGGAGCATCGTCCAGCATCGAGCAGACGTCCATCCGACTGATAAAATCATAATAATTACAGTCACGGGCATTGCGCTCGCATTCTTCGCACTTGTTGCCCATTCTCCATTGCTCCTTCAGCGCGTCCGCATCAATCAGCCGCATCCCACTTCACCGCCCTTTTTCTGGTAGTTTTCGCCCACAAATAGGGCAGAAGAATATCCTAAATTGTACGTTGGTTCTTCCACTCCTTATGTATATTGTCCATCCAGAGTGATTGTATTTGAATTCTGGATCGGCATCTTCTTTCCAGTGGCTTTCTGGCGTATAGATGATGCTTGCCAGCGGGTCTTTTCGATTGATTGGAATATTGTTATCGCTCCGGCAGAATGGACATTCTATTTTCCCTCTCTCTTCACCCATCCCACTTCACCGCCTGTCCACATTTACTGCAAAACTTCGGTCTTGTATAAAACTCCAAAAACTCCCTATTGCAATTTGGGCAATGGTAAAACCGAAAACTATACGCATTGTATACGATTTTAACCGGCTTTGGTTCCTGCCCCTTCAGCAGTTCCAGCGCATTTGCGATTAACTGTATCTCACACGGATTATCCCCAATGTATGGACATTCATAGCATGTCTTTCCAATGCTGAGTTCTTTGAGGTGGAACTCCAACCCTTTGATAACTTTCTCCATGTCAGGCATCCCTATTCCTCCTTCACCCGCATCCCGCACAGCCAGTCCAGGCTCAGGTGCAGCGTCCTCGCAATAGCGATCAGGCTTTCGTACCTGGGCAGCCGGTCCCCGATCAGGTAGCCATAAAGCGTCTTCTGGCCGATTCCGGTTCGCTTGCTCAGTTCCTTGACACCGACATCGCGCTTTTCCAGCGCGTAGGCCAGCCGCTCCGAAAATATGTCAAAGTGATTCATTGTTTTACCTCCTTCGTTTGGTCCCCGGCGTTTTCCCGCTCCAGCGCTTTTATTGCCCGTCTTACGCTCCCAAGGTATCCCCACCGCCACCAGCGTGAATACGGCTGGATACTGAGTGCGATCCGTTTCAGATGGATGATATCTTTCTCGCACTGCGACGTTGCTTTCTCCTCAGCAAGTATCAATTCCATGTCGGTCTCAGGCATTTTCCTGCTTCCTGCCATCGTTCCATGCCCTCTCTGCGCGTATCCTCGTCCACCGCATCGGTCCCCGCCTTCCGCACACCCAGCATTCGCACCACCACCGTGCCGGGAGGATGTCCCAGCCGCTCCGCATGATGCGGACCCTCGCGATATCATGCGATCCGCATCTACAGCATTTCAGCCTCATCCGATCACCCCTTTACCGCAAACACTTTGCGCGGAAGCTCCACGATCTTCTTCGTCACCCGGATGCCCCATTCGTCCCGGTATGCCAGCACCTTCACTTTCCCGCTCTGGGTGACGCTGCAGTCCAGCGTGCTCTTTTGGCCCCGCCGGTCCGCGCCGACGATCATCACCCGGGCGCCCACGGGCAGCTTCTTCACCTCAGCCGCCGGCAGCACCTCCAGGCCGCTGAACCACTCCGGCGGCAGTCCCTTGTCCTTCAGATATTCGATCTTTCCGTCCATGCCGTACCTCCTCTCATTCCAGCCACATCCTGTCCGGAAGCACCGACAGGAGCCTGTCCAAACGCCTGGTCCCCGTGTCATACTCTGCGAACCCCGCGGCCTCGGCTGCTATGTACGCATCCTCGATCTCCTTCACGGCCCGCAATTCTTTCTCGCTCCGTTCCATCAGCACGTCAAACACCGCGCTCAGGCTGTCGAAACGGTACTTCACCGCCATGTACTGGCACAGGATCCCGATCACCACGTGGGCCGCGTCGATGATCTCGCTCTTCGTCTTCCTCTGGATCCGCTCTTTGGCTTCCCGGCAGGCGTGCTCTATCTGCCAGGTGTCCAGCCGGAAATAGTCCTCCTCATAGCTGTCGTACCCGTCGAGCTCCTGTCCGTCCGGGTGCACGGCCGCCATGAAATCGTCAAAATAGCCCGGTACCCAAATGTCTGCGAACTGATCCAGGATCCGCTCGATGTCCGTGGACAGTGCGGAAAAGCTCCCCTGGAACTCATGCGCCTCGTCCTCGCCCATCACTTCCTCCAGCTCGTCGAAATCCTTTGCCTGATACCAAATGATGTTCCCGCAGGCCTCCAGCATCTCTCCCAGGTTGTACCGCATCTCCTCCAGGTTCAGTTCCTTCACCAGCGGTTTCTTCCATCTCAGCGCCTCGGCCTTTTTCCTCGCCGCCTCCCGGAGCATCTCCTTATTTCCCATCAGACCACCTTCATCTTCACTCTTCACTCGTCACTCTTCACTCTTTGTAAAACGGTCTGGGCGGCAGCGGGCCATTTGCGGTTCTGCATACCGTGGCCCACAGCGTAGCCAAGGGGTTGGACAGCCGCTGAAGATGACGTCTGCCATCAAAACCACCGCCTCCCGGGGAGTGCCGCCCAGCCCCTCGCACTCACATCAGCTTCTTGAGCAGCCCGAGCACGTCGCCCAGGATCCGGATCACCTCGCGGCGCATTCCTTCGTCCATCCGGGTACCTGCGGCCAGCTCGATGGCCTTCCCGGTCTCCTCCGCGGCTTCCATAGCGGCCTCCCGCACTTCCGGCGCTTCCTTTTTGTGCTTACGACCCAGGTACGCGCCTACCTGCGCGCGGCTGAGTCCCGTCTGCTCGCAGATCTGGTCCTTGCCCACGCCCTGCTCGTCCAGTTCATCCACCTTTACGCGTTCTTCCGGGTTCACACTGAACCCCCCCTTTCCATTGCCCGCATGCAGCTGTAGCTGCAGGCGTACTTCCCTCCGACTTTGTAGCCCCATCCGGCATAAGTCACCGTGAATTTCTTTCCGCATCGTCCGCATTTCATTTTTCACCTCATCATGGCCCGCATGATCAGGCTGTGGGCCTTCATGTACTCGTAGGCCCTGTCGAGGTCCTCCGGCCTGTACCGGTACGGCCTCGACCCCGGCTCCGGCGGGATCTTCAGCTTCCGGATCGCCAGCTTGAAGGTCTCCAGCGGAAAATTACCTCCGTGCTCCCTGAAATACTGCCCCGGCGTCATCCACATCTCCGCATCTCCACTCTTCACTCTTCACTCTTCACTCTTTTTTGAAGGGGATAGCCGTCCAAGCCCATCCCCGGCGCCGGGGGCCTCTGCAGCTCCTCCAGCGCCTGCCGCCGGTTTTCGCGCCCGGACCGCTGCTGTATCTTGATCCTCTCCGGCACGTCCCTCATCCACCACGACCCGTCGCGCTTGTACTTGTCCGGCAGTTTGACCCGCTCGGAAAGGTTCACCTTTTTCTTTGCCATGCTGTCCTCCGCTCTTGTATGGTTTGCGGGTCTCCGCAGTTCGCAATAGTCGCCTCACTCCGCCGCTCGTGACGCTCCTTTGCTCACTGGGCCTCCTTTCGGGAGGGAACGCGGCGCCTTGGCAGTTCGGGCCTTTTATTGACTCCGGAGGCCTCCGCCTTCGCGTTCCTGCTCCCTGTGCGGCTGTCCCGTTGCCCGTGCACCCGCGTCCAACTGTTTGCACGAAGTTGCTGCACCGATGTTGCCCCACGAGTCCTTAGGAAACCCGCCGCACTGCCGCGTCGACCCGCGGTCTTCTTTTTTTGCACCGCCCTTATTGGCGGCAGTCCTACCATCTCCGGCCCGCTGCTTTCTTATTCAATCGGCAGGGGAGACCCCGTAAGCCTTCCCCGGGTTGGGGCTTGTCATGGGGTGTCGGCGTTAGCCGACGGGGTGTCCCATGACCTCCGCAGAGTAGGTGGCTGCGACCGTCAGGGAGCAGACGGATGAGGTCGGTCCTCGTTCCCCGTCACCCCGCAGCCCTCTCCCCGCACAGCTCCGGCAGATTCGCCCTCACCAGCGCCGTCGGGATCGGCGGGCACACCGCGTTACCGCACCTCTTCACCTGTTCGCCCCGCGGATACTCGCGCCCGTCCGCGTCCCGGTCGATGATGTAGTCCGCCGGGAATCCCTGGGCATTGAACAGCTCCCTCGGGGTCAGCATCCTCAGGCCCACGTCCGTGATCCTGTACTCGTCCCCGTACACCGTCACCAGCCCGAAGCGGTCCTTCCCGGTCTGCGTGGGCATCGGCTCATTCACCGCCGACTCATAGCCGTTCCCGAAATACGCCGTCAGGAACGCCTCCACCAGCCCGAAGTGCCCGCCCTGCGCCGTCGTCGTCGGCATCGGCTCGTCCGGCCTTGTCCCGCTGCAGTGGTTGTTGAACTGCGTCAGGAACGCCATGCACAGCCCGTATCTGTTCGATGCGTCCACCGTCATCAGCGGCTCGTCCACGCTCTGGCCCCGGAACTCGGGAGAGGAGTGATACTGTATCAGGAACGGCCTGTCCCGGAATTTCCTGATCCCCGCGGCGATCCTCTCCATCGTCTTCTCCGCCAGCGGCCGCACGGCCCTCACGCCGTATTCCCTGTAGATCTCCAGGCTCGTCGCGAAAATGCTGGGGCAGGGAAGACTCCAGTCGATGCACTCTGATACTGGCACCCACGGCTTCTTCATTCCCGCCTTCACCTCCAGGCTCCCAGGATCCCCATGCGTCGGCTCCGGCCATACGATCGGCGCTCCGTCCCGCCTCGCGATCAGGAAAAACCTCTTTCTTGTGGTCGGCGCTCCGAAGTCGCATGCCCTTAAGATCCTCCAGTCCACCTGATATCCCAGGTGCTTCAGCTGCAGCACGAACCGCCTGAACGTTTCGCCCTTGTGCTCCGGGTCCGGCTTGTCTTCTTTCGTCAGCCGTCCCCAGTCCATGAATTCCTCCACGTTCTCCAGCATGATCACCCGGGGCCGCACCTTCTTTGCCCACTTCACCGCCACCCAGGCCAGCCCGCGGATCTTGTTGCTCACCGGCTTCCCACCCTTGGCCTTGGAAAAATGCTTGCAGTCCGGGCTGAACCACGCCAGCGCCACCGGCCTGCCCGCGCACGCTTCCTCCGGGTCCACCGCCCACACGTCTTCCGTGTAATGCTCCGTGTCCGGGTGATTTGCTTTGTGCATCGCGATCTCCGCCGGATCATGGTTGATGGCGATGTCCACGCTCCTTCCGATTGCGATCTCTATCCCTGTGCTGGCCCCTCCGCCTCCGGCGAAGTTGTCCACCACGATCTCCTTCATCAATACCCCTCTTTTCATGTAGATTTTTGTAGACGATACCCGCGGATCCTCCGTGCCCACCGTCTCCATCTCATCAACTCTTCCAAAAAAAGTCGGACCGTTCGGCAGCCGTCCTTTGGCGTGGCGCTGCTCCACGAGGACGGCAGCGTTGGAGGAGGTGCGGGCGGGAAAAAGCTTGCCAAAAAACCCGCCGCATAAGGCCAACCGCTCCCTGGGGGATGCCTCCCGGTCCTGTAAACTTCAGGGCCGCATCGGCAGGATCATGCCGATCACGTCGGGATCCTCGCCGTGCACCAGCACGGGCTGCACGCAGGATCCAAAATCAAAATCGAGGTGCTCATCGTCCTTGAACGCTTTCAGGAGCCCGGCCAGGTTGCGGGGACCCAGCCGGATCTGGTAAGTGCTGACCCGGTCGATGGGTAGGAGCACGTTCCACTTGTCCGGGTAGCCCAGATCCTCCGCGCCGCGCCCGACGGAGATGACCTCCGATTTATTGCTTCCGGGGTTCGAAAACTCTACCAGTACGTGCTCGTTGTCGTCGAGGTCCGTGATGGTGGCCAGGCTGAACTTCCGCGCCGGCACCTTGAAGGGCTTAACGAGGATGGAGAAGGGCTCGACGCCGGCCTCGCAGGGCACGGTGACCGTCATCATCTTGTAGGCGTCCATGCCCACGGCGTTCACGCCGCGCCCGTCGTAGTCCATCCGTACGTATCCGAGGAACGGATGCTTCACCAGTTGCACCTTGTCCACGCCCGATGTGATGCTGCCGCAGCGCAGCATGATCTTTGCCAGATCGGTCGTTTTGAACGTGATCTTCATTTTGGTCGCCTCCCTCAAAAATGTTCAGATCGCCTTAAGGATGAACGGCAGGGCCAGGATGAACACGACGAACGCCGTGAGGAACGCGCGGT
>JAFWWK010000203.1 GCA_017523615.1 Clostridia bacterium | reverse complement strand
TACCAGGACTTCCTGGCCGGAGAGGTCCGCTACACCTCCCTGAAGAAGCAGTTCCCGGATGCCGCTGACGCCCTCTTCGCCAAGAACGAGAAGGACGCCCAGGTGAGGCTGGCCCGCTACAAGGAAATGAACGGCTGATCCCGCAAAGCGACATAACATGGGGCCGTGAAGGCCGGACACGTTTTACGTGCCGGGGCTTCACGGCCCTTTTTTATATCGGTACTGCCGGGCACGGGATGCGAGGCCGGAATGATACGATGATGAACGGAAGGCTTTTCTGATTGATAATTATTCAATCCGGTGATATAATAATACAGGAATAAGGAAAACAGCCCAAGAAGGAGCTTCGCCCGCTGCGCGGGAGAAACGGTAAAGCGTCTTCCGGAGCGCCGCGAAAAGGAGAGGCAATGGGCCTGCGGGCCTTTGCACATACAATACGAGGAGGCATTTGAAATGAAAAAACTCTGCGCGCTCGTCCTGGCACTTTCCCTGCTCACCCTTGGCGCGGCCTGGTGTTCCGCCGAAGTGGCGGATGCCCTGACCAGTGCGTCCGTGGCGGATTTTTATGCATCCGCGGCGCTGACCGGGGACGAACTGATGGCGTCCATCAACTCCTACAACGGCTTTTTCGCCGTGGCATCCGTCAATCCGGACGGGACACCCAACGTGGGCTTCTATATCTTCAGCTGCGTGAAGCTGGGCGACGATTATTACCTGCAGCTGGGTCTTTCCCCCAACCAGACCACCGCGAATGTCGAAAACGGAAGCTCGCTGATGGCCATCTATGCCCAGGCTCCCGCGGAGGGAATGTCCTACGCCACTGCCGGCGCTCGCATGAAGCTGGAAGCTGTGACCGACGCCGATCTGATCGCGGAGCTGAAGGCCATCGCGCCTCAGCAGTCTGAAATGTTCTATAAGATCGTAGAATGCCGTTCCCTGGGCTGAAACACCCGCCCGGAGACACCCGGAAAACAGCGCTTTCTGAACACCCGCGGACCGCAGTGCCGGTCCGCGGGCATTTGATTTCAGTATCGGGCGGGCTTTTTTGCAAAGCGGGCTGAAAGCGGATCGTCTTCACCGGTGGGACGTCCGGCATGTCCGATCCCTGTTATGCTGATGCTGAATCAGGCGCGGTCCCGGCATACAGATCCGGCGCCTTCCGTATGAAGGGCCGTGAACGATGACGCAGGCCCTTTTTTATCCCGGGGTTTTATGCTATAATCGGCAATGCCCCCTGCGGGCAAATAAATGCGGCGCCCCATCCGGTATCGGAGGGACAGCCGGCGAGGATATGACGATGGACGAGATCATCAGACTGGAGAAAGTCAGCTACGCCTATGAGGAGGACGGCCCCAGGGCGGTGGACGGGCTGACCCTTTCATTTGAGCGGGGTTCCTTCACCGCGGTGCTCGGGCACAACGGGAGCGGTAAAAGCACCATGGCCAAAATGATGAACGGCCTTTTCCTGCCCACCGAAGGACGCGTGACCGTGGACGGTATGGATACCGCCGACGAAAAATACACCTGGGAGATCAGGAAAAAAGCGGGAATGATCTTCCAGAACCCCGACAACCAGCTGGTGGCGACAGTGGTGACCGACGACGTGGCCTTCGGCCTGGAAAACCTGGGCGTTCCGCCCGCCGAGATGCCCGAAAGGATCAACTGGGCCCTTAAGCAGGCGGGAATGGCGGAGCACGCTTTCAAAGCGCCCCACCTCCTTTCCGGCGGGCAGAAACAGCGCGTGGCCATCGCGGGCGTGCTGGCGATGCGGCCCGAGATCATCATCTGCGACGAGGCCACCGCCATGCTGGACCCCCAGGGCCGCAGGGAAGTGCTGTCGGTGATGGAGAAACTGAACCGGGAGCAGGGCATCACCGTCATATGGATCACCCATTTCATGGAGGAAGCGGTACGCTTTTCGCGTCTGCTCGTGATGGATCGGGGCCGTGTGGCAATGGACGGGACCCTGCGGAGGTGTTCTCCGATGAGGAAAAGCTGGAAAAGATGCACCTGAGGCTGCCTGTCATGGCCAGGCTCAGCATGAAGCTGCGGAAGGAAAACGCGGACATCCCGCTGTGCCTTACCGCGGAGGACCTGGCAAGGGAGGCTGAGAAAAGATGGAACTGAAGCTTGATCACGTGACCCATACCTATCAGCCGGGCAGCCCCTTCCAGGCCACTGCCATCCGGGATATCTCCCTGACGGTGGGGGACGGGGATTTTACCGCGCTGATCGGGCCCACCGGCAGCGGCAAATCCACCCTGGCGCAGCATTTGAACGGCCTCCTGAAACCCACCGAAGGCACCGTGACCCTGGACGGGGAGGACATTCACCGAAAGGGTTACGACCGGCGGCGGGTGAGGCAGCGGGTGGGGCGGGTGTTCCAGTATCCCGAGACCCAGCTGTTTGAGGAAACGGTCAAAAAGGACATCGCCTTCGGCCCCAGGAACCTGGGCCTTTCCGAGGACGAGATCGCTGACCGGGTGCGGACGGCTATGGAGCAGGTGGGGCTGAACTTTGAGAGCGAGGGGGGAAAAAGCCCCTTTGAGCTTTCCGGCGGAAAGATGCGGCGGTGCGCTATCGCCGGCGTCATCGCCATGCGCCCGGAGGTCCTGGTGCTGGACGAACCCACCGCCGGGCTCGATCCCGAAGCGCGGGAGGAACTGATGGAAATGGTGGCCGACCTGCACCGCAAGGGCACGGCCATCGTGATGGTGACCCACAATATGGACGACGCGGCGAAGTACTGCAGCCGCACGGTGGTGCTGGAAAAGGGAAGGGTCGTCATGGAAGGCGTTCCGCGGGAGGTGTTTTCCCGCGCGGAGGAGCTGACCCGGATGGGCCTGGATGTGCCGCAGGTGCTCAGGCTCGGAATGCTGCTGCGGGAAAAGGGCATTCCCTTCCCGGAGGACGCGATACGCGAGGAGGAAGCGGAAAAGGCGCTGCTTGAACTGTTCAGGGGCCCGGACGGCCCCAGCCGGCAGGACAGGAAGGGGGGGCGCGGTCATGCTTGACAATTTTGCCTTCGGCCAGTACTACCCGGGGACCAGCGTGTTCCACCGGATGGACCCCAGGATGAAGATCATCCTGCTGATACTGTATATCGCCGGCATTTTCTGCGCGGGGACCCTGCCGTCCTTTGCCGTACCGCTGCTTTTTATGATCTTTTCCATCCGCATGGCGGCCGTGCCGCTGAAGATGGTCTTCAAATCCCTGAAGCCCCTCAGGTTCATCCTGATCTTCACCTTTGTGCTCAACCTGTTCTTCCTGCAGGGGGAAAGGGTGCTCCTTGACCTGGGATTTGCCAGGATCACCCGGGAAGGCCTGGTGAACGCCGTCCTGTACGCCCTCCGGCTGGTTTTCCTTGTGATGGGCTCGTCCCTTCTGACCCTGACCACCGCGCCGGTGCCCCTGACCGACGGCCTGGAAAGGCTTCTGAGCCCCCTGAAGGTGATCCGGTTCCCGGCGCATGAGATGGCCATGATGATGACCATCGCCCTGCGCTTCATCCCCACCCTCCTGGAGGAGACCGACAAGATCATGAAGGCCCAGAGCGCCCGGGGCGCCGACTTTGAAAGCGGCAACCTGATCCAGCGCGCCAAGGCCATGGTGCCCCTGCTGGTGCCGCTGTTCGTGTCCTCCTTCCGGCGGGCCGGGGAGCTGGCCATGGCCATGGAGGCCCGGTGCTATCACGGGGGCGAGGGCAGGACCCGCCTGCATGTGCTGAAAATGGCAAAGCGCGATTATATCGCCCTGGCCCTGGGGATCGTCATGGTGGCGCTGACGGTGGCGCTCTCCCGCCTGACGGCCGGGCTCATCTGACGCCCGCCGCTGTTTGAGCGGGACAGGCATGAAAAATGAAGCGGCCGAATATTGAGAAGTTGGGCAAAATCGGGTATACTAGAACTGCCACCCGATACTTATCAAGAGAAAGGGGTCCGATCCGAATGAAGAAATGCGCAGTTTCCCTGATGCTGGTCCTGTCGCTGCTGGCGGTGTGCCTTGCGCCGGTCGCCGCCGAAGCGCCCGGCGAATTGAACGCCACGGTCACCGAGATCCAGAAATACGGCAACGTGGTCCTCTCCATTACCTGCAAGGAGCTGATGGACGCAGGCTTTTCCTACGGCGACATCGTGACCGTAACGGTGGGCGGGATCGGCTATGATATGCCCATCGGGTCCAACTACGCGGATGTGGACCAGGGAAGCATGATCTGCCGCGCCGTGCGCAGCGAGGCCGAAGGCACCGATTATGTGCTGGTAGCCATCAATATGGGCGATTTCGCTACCATCGCCGGCATCGCCACAAAAGCCAAGATCGAAGAGGATCCCGGCTACCGGTGGACCTACATCATGGAGCTCCCCGTGACCGTCACCATTTCCATGAAGGAAAAAGGCGCCTATTATGACGAGTATGTCATGCGCCAGCTGTTCCGCAGCCTGGAGAGGGGCGATTACCCGGACCTGACCGACAGCGAATTCGCCAATTTCCGCCCCGTGACCACCACCGGCATGGGAAAGGGCATACTTTACCGCTCCTCCAGTCCCGTCAACCCCGAGATCAACCGCAGCGCCCAGGCCACTGCGGCGGCTGAAGCCGCCGGGATCAGGACCGTGATGAACCTGGCTGACGCGGAATCCACTCTGGCGTCCTACGAGGGCTACGAAGGATCCTGGTACAGCACCCTGAACGTGATCCCCCTGAACCTGGGCGTGGACTTCGTTGCCGATGATTTCCGCTCCGGCCTGGCTGAAGGCTTCCGCTTCATCGCTTCCCACGAGGGCCCCTACCTGGTCCACTGCAACGAGGGCAAGGACCGCGCGGGCTTTGCTTCCGCCATCCTGGAGTGCCTGATGGGCGCCACCGCCGAGGAGGTCGTGGCGGACTATATGGTGACCTATTACAACTATTACGGTGTCGCCGACGGCACCGACCAGTACAACGTCATCGCTTCCTCCAACATCGTCAAGTCCCTTTCCACGGCTTTCGGCGTGGATGACTTCTATTCCGTGGACCTTGCGAAGGAAGCGGAGGAATACCTGGAAGATATCGGCATGACGGAGGATGAGATCGCCTCGCTGAAGGCGGCCCTTTGCCCGAACGAGGAATAAGTGTCGGTCACCGGCAGGGTCGCCGAGATCGAAAAATACGGCCATGCGCTTCCTGGGACGTTTCCATCGCGGATTTCGCTTCGGCCGGCTATGACCCGGGGGACGCCGTTGCCGTGCAGGCGGGCGGCGTCTCCTATGACATGCCCTTCTTCAAATGCTGTTATGCGGACCGGGGCGTGATGATGGTCCGCGCCTATCCCGGGCATGGATTCATCGCCGTGCGCATCAACTGCGGCAAGTTCGCCGGGACCGCCGGCATCGGCCCGGGCGGCGAGGGATCACCTGACAGCCCACGGCATGACCGGGGAAGCGCCGGACACCCTTGTCACGAGGCTGAAATATGAAGGGTATGGCATTGACAAAAAAGTTAGTTTAGACTATCTTAAATGACGGCGTTCCCGTTACGGGACGTGCAGGAGGTACAGAAAAATGAAAAAACCGGTAGTACTGGTCGTCATGGACGGCGTCGGCGAAACCCCGAACGAGCTTGGGAACATGGTCCTGAAGGCCACCACTCCCACCCTGGACATGCTCAAGGAAAAATATCCCTTCCGCACCATCAAGGCGCACGGCACGGCGGTGGGCCTGCCCTCCGACGACGACATGGGCAACAGCGAGGTGGGCCACAACGCCCTTGGCTGCGGACAGATCTATTCCCAGGGCGCGCAGCTGGTCAACGAATCCATCGAATCCGGCGCGATCTACCAGAGCGAAACATGGAAGGACCTGGTCGGATCCGTCGTTGAGAAGGGCACTGCCCTGCATTTCATCGGCCTGCTTTCGGACGGCAACGTGCACTCCAACATCTCCCACCTGATCGCCATGATCCGCGAGGCAAAGAAGGAAGGCGTCAAAAAGGTCCGCGTCCACGCGCTGCTGGACGGCCGCGACGTGCCCGCCACCTCCGCGCCGGAGTATATCGCCAAACTGGAAGCCGTATTCGCGGAGCTGAACGACGCGTCCTTTGACGGCAGGATCGCCTCCGGCGGCGGCCGCATGCAGATCACCATGGACCGCTATCAGGCCAACTGGGGAATGGTCAAGGCCGGTTGGGACGTGCACGTCCACGGCATCGGCCCGGACTGCAAGACCGGCGGGGAAGGCCGCTTCTTCGGCAGCGCGTCCGAGGCTGTGGAGACCCTGCGCGCTGAGACCGGAGCTATCGACCAGGACCTGCCCGCCTTCGTCATCGGCGAAAACGGCAAGCCCGTCGGCGCGATGCAGGACGGCGACAGCGTCATCCTGTACAACTTCCGCGGC
>JAFWWK010000202.1 GCA_017523615.1 Clostridia bacterium | reverse complement strand
CCAGTTCGTCGGAAAGAGCGGAGAGATCGCCGAGAGCGGCATCGACACGGTATCCGGCGCGACCATTTCCTCCAAGGCGGTGCTGGGCGCCGTGAACACGGTGCTTGCCTCCGCGGCTCCGGCTGCCCCCGAAGCGCCCGCCGCGTCTGGCGAAGGTGCCACGGTGACCGCGAACGGCCTGACCGGAACGTTTGATGTGACAGTAGCCTTGGACGGCAGCGGCGCGGTGAGCGGAGTGACGCTCGGCGAAGCCTCCTCCGAAATGGACGCCGAGTACCTGGCCAAGGTGAAGGGCAGCGATACCTTCCTTGCCCAGTTCGTCGGAAAGAGCGGAGAGATCGCCGAGAGCGGCATCGACACGGTATCTGGCGCGACCATTTCCTCCAAGGCGGTGCTGGGCGTAGTGAATACGGTGCTTGCCTCCGCGGCTCCGGCCGCTTCTTTGGAAACTGTGCCGACGGAATCTTTCCCCGAAGATAGCGGCGAAACAGTTTCTGATACATCCTCTGATCTCACAGCAATTGCAACGACCACAGCGCGCGCGAAAGGCGTGACGGGGGCCTTTGACGTTATTATCGGTCTGAATTCCGAAGGCGCCGTGTGCAGCGTTGAATTGGGTGATTCTGATTCGGAAGCCGATTACCTCTACCTGAAAGCGGTGAAGGAGGATAAGGCCTTCCTCAACCAGTTTATCGGAAAGACAGAAGTGCTCAGCGAAAGCGACATCGATTCCGTATCCGGTGCCACCGTTACCTCAAGGGCGGTGCTTGACGCAGTTAATGCGGCGATCGCGTCGGCGGACGATGTGCTTCAGGCCGCAAAAGTACCGATGTTTGAAAGAACAATAAAGGCAAAAGGCATGACCGGGACCTTCGACGTAACGGTCGGCATCAACGAAAGCGGCGCGGTCTGCGGCGTTGCCGTCGGCGAATCGAATTCCGAGGCGGACTACCTCTATCTGAAGGCTGTCAGGGAAAGCGAAAAGTTCCTTAGTCAGTTCACGGGGAAGAAAAATACTGTTTCCGCCAATGAGATCGATACGATCTCTGGCGCTACGCTCTCCTCGAAGGCTGTGCTTGAGGCCGTGAATACGGTCCTTGCACTTGGCGATGAAAGTGCTGCCGCTCAAACCGCTGAAGACGAAAAGACGGAACCCACAGCAGAGCCTGAACCTCAGGCTACGCCTACGGCAGTTCCCGCTGCGGCGACGACAGCGGAGCCTACCCCCAAACCCGCAGAGGAATACGACGGGACCAGGGTAAAGGCCAAGGGTGAGACAGGGACCTTCGACGTAAGTATCAGTTTGGATGAGAACGGTGCAGTTTCCGGCGTTGAGATCGGCAGGTCCACATCCGAAGCGGACGAATTGTACCTGTTTGCCGTGAAGGAGAGCGAACCTTTCCTTGCACAGCTCATCGGCAGGACCGATTACATCAGCCCGGAGGAAATCGACACCGTTTCCGGTGCCACCGTTTCCTCTCTGGCAGTGGTCAACGCGGTGAATACGCTTGCCGGTTTCCCTGAACCGGAGAGCCCACCGCATTCTGCCGATGAAAAAACGACGGGAGCCTCAGCTGAAACGGAGACGGAACCTGCGGTGGACAGTCCGGTCCCCGCGGTTCCGGCCGCCCCCGAAGCGCCCGCCGCGTCTGACGAAGGCACCACGGTGACCGCGAACGGCCTGACCGGAACGTTTGATGTAACAGTAGCCCTTGACGGCAGCGGCGCGGTGAGCGGAGTGACGCTCGGCGAAGCCTCCTCCGAAATGGACGCCGAGTACCTGGCCAAGGTGAAGGGCAGCGAAACCTTCCTTGCCCAGTTCGTCGGAAAGAGCGGAGAGATCGCCGAGAGCGGCATCGACACGGTATCCGGCGCGACCATTTCCTCCAAGGCGGTGCTGGGCGCCGTGAACACGGTGCTTGCCTCCGCGGCTCCGACTGCCCCCGAAGCGATTACCGAAACGGAAATAAGACCCGAAACGGTTCCCGCTGTCGGCGATACCGCAAATACTTCATATGTTACAGCCAGCGGTCTGACAGGTAACTTTGGCGTTGCTGTCAGCCTGGATGAAAACAACACGGTGTGCGGTATTGAGATCGGACCGTCAGATTCCGAAGCCGATACGGATTATCTGGACGCCGTGAAAAGCGACCGGTCTTTCCTGGATCAGTTTGTAGGGAAAAAAGACCTGATTTCCGAAGACGAGATCGATGCGGTATCCGGGGCGACAGTTTCATCCAAGGCAGTGCTCAATGCGGTAAATCTCGCCGTGACAATGGCGAACGGCGGTATCTTTATTGAACCGACCCTGGCGCCGACGGCACGTCCCACTGCCGCGCCGACAGCCATTCCCACAGCGAGACCCACCAAAGATCCTGTTCCCGAAGCGGCGGATGACGGTGATACTTGGATCACGGTAAAAGGCTTGACAGGGACATTTAAGGTCGCGGTCAGCCTGGATGAGACAGGAGCTGTCACAGGTATCGTGATCGGTGAGACCACCTCCGAAGCGGACGAAGCATATCTGTCCGCTGTCAAAGACAGCGAAACGTTCCTTTCACAGTTTATCGGCAGGACCGGTACGATCTCCGTGAATGATATCGATACGGTATCTGGCGCGACCGTTTCCTCCAAAGCAGTCCTGGACGCCGTCAATACGGTCCTGAACTCCGCCTATGAAACGGAACGGTGATGTTTCCGGGCAGATGACGCGGATAGCACGGATCAAAAACAGCGCTGTGATTTTTATCATGACACTTTCAGCCGTTGCACTTCTCACAGTGGGAGCGTCGTCGTCCAGGGCGGGAAAGACTTCCGCGGGAAGGGTACGCGTCCTTGTGGATGGGAAAACTTACTCGGAACAGCCGCTGAAGGCCGGGGAAAGCATCAGAGTATCCCAGCCTGACGGATGTGAGAATGTGATCATGATGACCGGCAATGGTTTTTACATGCAGTCCGCATCCTGCCGCAATCAGGATTGTGTGCACCAGGGTGCAGTGACGGAAGCCAATTATATGCTCCGTGTCCTGGGTACAAGCATCATCTGTATTCCCAACCGGGTCGAGGTTCAGCTGATCCTCTCGGATGACTCGGGAAAACCTGTCATGGACATTCCGGACGTTTAATCAGAACTATACATAAAAGGTGGGATCAAATTGAAAGGTACATTTCGCGGCGGCGTACATCCTTCCCATAAGAGCAAGGACCCGACCAAGGGAGTGAAGACCAGGGAATACGTTTCTGACACGGTAAAGATCATCATGAACATGAATATCGGCGCCCCGGCCAAACCTTGCGTCAAAAAAGGCGACCAAGTCAGGGTCGGACAGGTGATCGGCGAAGCGCAAGGCTTTATGAGCGTTCCGGTGCATGCCAGCGTTTCCGGTACGGTCCTCGCAGTGGAGCCCATCCCCTATCTGGCTGAAGCACCGTCCATGGCGGTTACGATCCAGAACGATTTCAAGGATGAATGGGTGGAACTGCATCCGCTGGGCGACGTCGAGCATGTCGATCCCTCGCTTGTGATCCCTGCCATTCAGAACGCCGGTATCTGCGGAATGGGGGGCGCATGCTTTCCAACCCACGTCAAACTGTCTCTGAAGCCGGACCAGAAGTGCGATACGATCATCGTCAACGGCGCGGAATGCGAGACACATCTGACCGCCGACCACCGCCTGATGCTGGAAAACAGCAGGAGGATCGTAGACGGCCTTCGCGCCGTGATGCGGGCTCTGGATGTGAAGAACGGCGTCATAGCCATCGAGGACAACAAGGCGGACGCCATTGCCGCCATGAAGGAAGCCTCATTTGGCAGACAGGGCGTAACTGTAAAGACGCTGCGTACCAAATATCCCCAGGGCGGTGAAAAACAGCTGATCGAGGCCATCACAGGCAGGCAGGTCCCCTCGGGAGGACTGCCCATCCAGGTGAACGTAGTCGTATTGAATGTCGGGACATGTGCTGCCATTGCGGATGCGATCATTGACGGGAAGCCCCTGATCAGCCGGATCACCACGATCACCGGGTGTGTTCGCAAGCCCTCCAACCTCCGTCTGCGGATCGGCACTCTGGTAGAGGATCTGATCGGTGAATGCGGCGGTTTTTCCGAGGATGCGGGCAAGATCGTGTTCGGAGGCGCCATGACCGGTATGCCGATCCCCAACACGTCTGTTCCCATCGCCAAGGCTACCAACGGCGTGGTGGTATACAATAAACATGACGGCGCCAGCGTTGAGGAAGGGCCCTGCATCCGCTGCGGTAAATGCGTCAGCGTATGCCCGATCGGACTGAATCCCTTCCAGATCAAGGCGGCTGCCGATGCGGACGATCTGGAAAAATGCAAGGCGCTCCATGTGATGGACTGCATCCTGTGCGGCAGCTGTTCCTTCGACTGCCCGTCGCGCAGGTGGCTGACGGCGTCCTTCAAAAACGCCAAACAAAAAATCACGCTCCAGGCTAAAAAAGCCGCGGCAGCGCAGCAAGGAGGCACCGCAAAATGAGTCTGATCCTTTCTTCCGCGCCGCACATCCGCACAGGCAATACGACGACCAGGCTGATGGGCAACGTTCTGATTGCCCTTGCTCCGTGTGTTGCTGCAGGTGTCTATTTCTTCGGACTGAGGGCGGCCATTGTACTGGCTGTTTCCACCGCGTCCGCAGTCCTGGCAGAGTTCGTGTGGCAGAAGCTGGCCCACCAGAAGGTCAGGATCTCCGATCTGTCCGCCGCTGTCACAGGCCTTTTGATCGGCCTGATCGTGTCCCCCACCGTACCCTGGTGGACGGTTATGATCGGAAGCTTCTTTGCCATCATCGTCGTCAAGCAGCTCTTTGGCGGCGTGGGCGACAATTTCCTCAATCCTGCGCTTGCGGCCCGAGCCGTGCTGCTGGCATCGTGGCCCACGAGGCTGACTTCCCATCCTGCGGTCGGGTTCAATGCGGACGCGGTTTCAGCGGCCACGCCCCTCGCTTCCATGAAAGGCATCTCGCTCAACGACCTTCTTTTCGGACAGGTCGGAGGTGCCATCGGCGAGACCTGTAAGATCGCCATCCTGATCGGTCTTCTCTATCTCCTGATAACCCGTACCATTTCATGGAGGATCCCTGTGATCACCGTTGCCGCGGCTTTTCTGTTCAACCTGGTCGTTTCCGGCAGCCTGAACGACAGCCTCACCTGCATCCTTTCGGGCGGCCTGCTGTTCGGCGCGGTATTTATGGCTACGGACTACGCCACCTCACCGATGCAGTCCTACGCGCAAACGATCTATTCGGTACTGATCGGCGTTATCACCGTGGTGATCAGAAAATGGGGTGTCTATCCGGAAGGTGTCACTTACGCGATCCTGATCGCCAATATCGTCGCGCCGCTTCTTGACAGGTTTATCCCCCAGAAGATCTACGGTGTGATGGGAAAGAAAAAGGAGGTTAAAGCCTGATGAGTACCGCTGAAAAAAAGCAGGGCCTCGGCAAGGTATTCATGAACGGGATCCTTGACGAGAATCCCACCTTCCGCCTGGTCCTGGGGACCTGTCCCACCCTGGCTACCACGACCAGCGCCACCAACGGCTTTGGCATGGGTCTTTCCGTCACTTTCGTCCTGCTATGCTCCAATATCGTTATTTCCCTGCTCAGGAAGTTTATTCCGGACAAGGTCCGTATCCCATCGTTCATCGTGGTCATTGCCGCGTTTGTCACGATCCTGAAGCTGCTTCTCCAGGCATATGTGCCGTCACTGTACAGCAGCCTTGGAATATTCCTTCCTCTGATCGTGGTCAACTGCATCATCCTGGCCCGCGCGGAAGCATTTGCCAGTAAGCATCCGGTGGTAGATTCCGCGGTCGATGGCCTGGGAATGGGCCTGGGCTTTACGATCGCCCTTACGCTGATCGGTGCCATCCGTGAGATCCTTGGGTCCGGCTCTATCTTCGGCATCAATATCTTCGGCGCTTCCTTCGAGCCGATGCTGATCCTGGTGCTTGCCTCCGGCGGCTTCCTGTCCTATGGCATCCTTCTTGGCATCATCAACGCCATAACCAACCACAGCAGGAAAGCCAAGCTTGAAAAGGGGGAAAACTGACATGACGATGAATGTTCTTCTCTTCTTTGTAAGCTGTGTCCTGACAAACAACTTTATTTTCTCCCGGTTCCTCGGCTGCTGTCCGTTCCTTGGCGTATCAAGCAAGGTGACGACTGCCGTCAGCATGGGACTGGCCGTGACCTTTGTCATGACCATCGCTTCCTTCTTCTGCTACATCGTGTATAACTTGCTCCTGGTCCCTCTGGGGCTGACTTACATGGATACCATCGCATTTATCCTTGTGATCGCGGCCCTGGTTCAGTTTGTGGAGATGTTCTTAAAAAAGACCTCCCCTGCCCTGTACAGCGCCCTGGGCATCTACCTTCCCCTGATCACCACAAACTGCGCGGTGCTGGGTGTTGCGACGCTGAACATGAACAATGGCTATTCCCTGATCCAGTCCGTACTGAACGGGACGTTCTCCGCCATCGGATTCCTCGTGGCCATTGTCCTGATGGCGGGCGTACGGGAAAGACTTGAAACCAGCAAGATCCCTCAATGTATGAAAGGATTTCCCATCACCCTGGTTTCAGCCGGCCTGATGGCGATCGCTTTCCTGGGCTTCAACGGCCTGGTTTAAGGAGGTATGCTCAATGACGATCCTGTATGCCGGTCTCGCTCTGGGCGGGCTTGGACTGATCTTTGGTCTGGTCCTGACCTATGCGTCAAAAAAATTCTATGTGGAAGTAGACGAGCGTGTCAGTCAGGTGCGCGACTGCCTGGGTGGAGCAAACTGCGGCGCATGCGGATTTGCGGGATGCGACGCCTTTGCCCAGGCCGTGGTGGAAGGAAAGGCAAAACCCAACGGCTGCGCCCCCGCCGGAGCCGGCGGTGCGGAGAAGATCGCCGCCATCATGGGCGTGGACGCGGGCTCATCGGAAAAAATGGTGGCCAGGGTCCTCTGCCAGGGAATCAAGGGCATCGCGAAGGAAACCTATGTTTATGACGGCTACAAAAGCTGCATGACTGCCGCCGGCATCGCTGGAGGTCCCAAGGACTGCCGTTTTGCCTGTATCGGTCTTGGCGACTGTATGGATCACTGCGCTTTCGGCGCGATCTCCATGAAGGATGGGATCGCGTGTATCGATGAAATGCTATGCACGGGCTGCGGACAGTGCGCGGAAAACTGCCCCCGCGGAGCTATCCGTTTACTGCCCGCTTCCCAGAAGGTCATGGTCCGGTGCCGCAACAGCGATACGGCGCGTATGGCCAGGGAAGTGTGCGCCAACGCCTGTATCGGCTGCGGACGGTGCAAAAAGGAATGCCAGTACGAGGCCATTGTCGTCGAAAACGGCTATGCGCACATCGATCCGGACAAATGCCAGGGATGCGGCGCATGTGCTGCGGTCTGCCCCTGCCACTGCATCACCGCTCAGGGAGTCGTTCGCGCGGAAACGGCCTGATCTTAAGTGGGAATCCTGCAAACAGGCCTGCGGATCCTTCCGCAGGCTTTTTATTGGGATCTCATGGAGGTCCTGCCTTTTAGCGCACTTTCGTCTGAAAGGAAGCGTTTGATGAATGAACGGCTTTGACTTTGGGGCCGGGGATCCGTCGGTACCGGGTCCCCTGACGCAGATACCCGTTGCCCGTATCCGTTTGAGGCTGGATGCGCTGACCGGCAGGAGGGATTATGCAGGCGCTGCGCGTTTGCTTGCTTATTGGCGGGATGAGGCCCGGGCCATGAAAGATGTCCGTGGGGAATTCTTTGTCCTGAATGAATTGATGGGCGTTTTCAGAAAATCGGATGACCGTGAAAAGGCCCTGGAAAGCGCCGAAGACACATTGCGCCTGATCCCACATCCGGAGATATCGGATACCGTCGGCGCGGGGACTGCATACGTAAACGCGGGAACGGTGTACAAATACGCAGGCGATCCCGCAAAAGCCCTGGATTGCTTCTGGAAGGCAAGGATCATCTATGAACGTTTCCTTAATAGGGACGATGAACGGTTGGGCGGGTTATATAATAACATGGCGTTGGCGCTGACGGACCTTGAGCGCTTCCGGGAGGCGCTCGGTCTGTTCGAGTCCGCCCTCCGGATCATGCGAAAGCAGCCTTTCGGGAAACGGGAAGAAGCGATCACCCTGCTCAATATGGCGGACGCCCATGCCAGGGAGGGAGGCCTGGAGGCTGCTGAAGAGCGCATAAACGAATGCCTGCGGACTGCTGAACGCCTCCTTGCGGACCCATCCCTCCCCCGGGACCGATATCATGCTTTCGTCTGCGAAAAATGTGCGCCGGTTTTTTCTTACTACGGATGGTTCAAAACAGCGTCGGAACTGGAAAAAACGGCGGCTATGATCCGCCGGAACGACTTATATACCGAGGTGGGATCGGGATGAACGGTCTGGCGCTTTCAAGGCGTTACTATGAGCGATTCGGGCTTCCCCTTTTGATGGAGCTTTTCCCGTCCGTCGAAAAACAGTTGGCGGTGGGACTTGCCGGCGCGGGATCGGAATGCATGGGCTTTGACGACGCCGTTTCTGAGGATCATGACTTTGGGCCAGGCTTCTGTATCTGGCTTCCCGGAGAGGAGCTCGTGGACCGGAGGACCGCGTTCCTTCTTGAACGGGCTTACGCTTCGCTTCCAATGGAATTTGAGGGCCGCAGGCGCTCAAAGATGGCGCCGGTGGGCGGCGCGAGGACCGGCGTCATACGCATGGCGGATTTCTTCTCCGATAAATGCGGGGATCCCGGGGGGCGATTGACCCTTGAACAGTGGCTCACTGTGCCTGCGGCATCTCTTGCGGAAGCAACCAACGGCGAGGTTTTTTACGATCCTGCCGGCGCTTTCTCACGGATCCGCGAATCTCTGCGTCATATGCCCCGGGATGTACGCCTCAAACGGATGGCGGGGCACCTTCTTCTGATGGCCCAGAGCGGGCAATACAATTACCAGCGGTGCCTTGACCACGGAGAAACCGGCGCTGCGCAGCTCGCGGCGTACGAATATGTCCGCCATGCTATATCGGTCGTTTTTCTCCTGAACGATAAGTACGAGCCTTTTTATAAATGGGCTTTCAGGGCCATGAGGGATCTTCCTGTTCTGCCTCAATTGGAAAAAAAACTGAACGATATCATCACGACCCCAAACGATCCCGAAACGAGTTTTGAAAAATATACGATTATCGAAGAGACTGCTTCCGCGATCATCTCGGCCCTGATCGATCTTGGTTTTACAAAAGCATCGTGCGGAGACCTGGAAAAGCACGCCTATTCCGTAAACGACGCGGTTTCTGACGGAAGGCTTCGCAATATGCATATTCTCTGCGGAGCAGGCGTCTCATGAGAGATTCCTACTGATTCATTTTTTTTGATTATGACAGGGTTTCCGCCGGCACACACGACTTTTTTAGGAGGCAGTGATGAAGATCCACGGGTTCCAGAAGCTAACGCTCCTTGATTATCCCGGGCATACGGCCTGCACGGTCTTTCTGGCAGGCTGCGACCTGCGCTGTCCATACTGCCACAATGCGGGGCTTCTGGACGCTTCTGCGTCGCCGTTAATGGATGATAGCGAGCTGATCGCATTTTTGCGGAAACGGAAAGGACTCCTTGACGGTGTCGCCTTTACCGGCGGTGAACCCCTGCTGCACCGGGAACTTCCGGAGGTCATGGAGAAGATCAGGAGCATGGGGTACCGGATCAAGCTGGATACCAACGGCCTTCACCCTGAAGCCCTCAAAACTGTCCTGGACGGCGGACTTGCGGATTATGCGGCCATGGACATCAAAAACAGCAGAGATAAATATGCTGCCTCCTCGGGCGTGAGCACCGTGGACCTTAGCAGGATCGACCGAAGCATAACCCTGATCATGGACCGCGCGCCGGATTACGAATTCCGGACGACGGTCGTTGACCAGCTGCATGACGAGGATTCTTTCCGGGACATCGGCCCATGGATCAGGGGTGCAGGGCGCTATTTTCTGCAGGCATTCACCGACAGGGACAGCGTACCCTTCCGTGGGTTCACTGCCCCGACTGCGGAACAAATGGAAAAGTACGCTTCCATCGTCCGGCCCTTCGTCGGGGAAGTCTCCCTGCGGGGCCTGTGACCCGCACCTGGCATGACGATCGAACTCTGCGCTATATTTTGCGCTTTCAATGTTTTTTTCTTACAACATATTGACTTCGGGACCTTTCTTTGATATGATTCTTTTGCCCCACGGGTCATAGGAAACACAGGTGCCGCTGACAAACACAGCGGCATACTTTGTGCCCGCATGCCCGTGCGCGTACCAACATCTTAGCACTACTGAGGAGGCCGGCGCATAATGTATCGTGTTACCAAACGGGACGGCAAAGTCGCGGAATTCGATATCCGCAAGATCAGTTCGGCAATTCAAAAGGCTTTTGATGCCTTGAATAAACAAAGTCACCCCACTGTCATCGACATGCTCTCCCTGAGGGTCGCTTCGGATTTTGAACCCAAAATCCAGGACGGCCAGATCAGTGTCGAGGAGATCCAGGACAGCGTGGAAAAGGTCCTTTCCGAGGGCGGATACGCCGATGTGGCAAAGGCCTATATCCTGTACCGCAAACAGAGGGAAAAGGTCCGCAATGTGGGCAGCGCGCTTCTCAATTACAAGGACCTGGTGAACGACTACCTGCGCATCTCCGATTGGCGTGTTAAGGAGAACAGCACGGTCACTTACAGCGTCGGAGGCCTGATCCTTTCCAATTCCGGCGCCATCACCGCCAACTATTGGCTCAGTGAGATCTATGACCAGGAAGTGGCAGACGCCCACCGGGACGCTTCCATCCACCTGCACGATCTGAGCATGCTCACCGGATATTGTGCGGGCTGGTCCCTGAAACAGCTCATCCAGGAAGGGCTTGGCGGCGTACCAGGAAAGATCTCCTCAAGTCCCGCCAGCCACCTGAGCACACTGTGCAACCAGATGGTCAATTTCCTGGGCATCATGCAGAACGAATGGGCCGGCGCGCAGGCTTTTTCTTCCTTTGACACCTATCTTGCTCCTTTTGTGAAGGTAGACAACCTCAGCCAGAAGGAAGTCAAGCAGTGCGTACAGTCTTTTGTTTACGGTGTGAATACTCCTTCCCGCTGGGGAACACAGGCGCCTTTCTCCAATATCACGCTGGACTGGACATGCCCGAAGGACCTGGAGAACCTTCCGGCGATCGTCGGCGGCAAGGAAGTGGATTTCACCTACGGGGAATGCCAGAAGGAAATGGACATGGTCAACAAAGCCTTCATTGAGATCATGATTGAAGGCGACGCCAACGGCCGCGGTTTCCAGT
>JAFWWK010000201.1 GCA_017523615.1 Clostridia bacterium | reverse complement strand
TTCAAAGTACTTCTTCATCTCTATCACCTCGCTTTATCTTTCGACATGACGGGTGATAAATCCTTTTGGTAATACTTTTGTAATATTTCGTAATAAATATGTCACAATATGAACAGACTCTTAATTCATGCGTGAGCCGTGGCCACCGTAAACAGAGGGGGCATATGCGGGCGGATCAGCCTTTTCCGCCCTGCCCGGCGGCATGTTCCCATATCAGCAGGTTCCGGTCGTAAAACACCCGGCAACCGGCCCGGATGATCTCCCCGCCGCCGCATTCTCCGCAGTCGCCGCGGCAGGGCTTCACGCTCATGACTCCCCAGGGCAGCTGCCTTACGGGCAGGCCGGCCGCCTCAGGAATGTCCAGTGCCTGAGTCCCCGCCTCGACGGCATCCACGCCCATATCCCGCAGCATCCCCGCCAGATGGAACACCGATGGCTAGGCCCAGTGGCGCTTCAGTTCTTCCGGAGGCGGCGCCCAGCGCAGGAGCACCGCGCCGTCCCTCTCGCGAACGAGCCTGTCCGGCTGCGGAACGCAGAAGAGACGGATCACCGGGTCGCTGTCCTGGCCGTTCAGCAGCGCGCCAAGGACCAGCCGTGCCGCACAGCCCTTTTTCCATTGGGACACGCGGTAAAGCGTCCCCCAGTCGTTGACGGTGACGCTTGCGTCCTCGAACTCAGCCAGCAGGGAAAGGACCGTTTCAAGGGTCCCCTCCATGGAAGGCGTCACCGGCGGAAGCACCGCCTCCACGGGGATGTCCCGGGCTGTCATCTCAAGCTGCGCCGGCATCTCCTTTAGGGCCCGCGGACAGGAGCGGTGCCCCAGTACAAGGCGTTTCCTGTCTTCCGTATCCATCCGCCGCGCCTCCTTCGTTTCCTTTTCGGGTCCCTGCCGTCCGCCCCTTTCGGGCCTTTCCTCCCTTTTCATCCATCATACCCCTCTTTTGGGTAATAACAGCGGCATTCGTGCCCGAAGGTCTCCCGGTAGCGCCGGGGCAGGTCTGTGCCGCATCCCTCCGAGCGTGCCAGGCTCAGGTGGTCCAGCCAGCGCAGCCTTACCTCCAGGGGCAGGCCCCGGCCTCCCACCTTGCCGACTGCGACGCCGCTTTCCTTCAGGTCCTTCAGGCGGCAGGCGGCGCAGGGGTCCGGCACGGGCGGGCCGTATTCCATGCAAAGGTGGTACGCCTGCCCGGAGGGATTGAATGTCTCCCGCACACATGAGGGCACCGCGTCCGGTCCGGCCGGCGCATGGGTCTCGGCGTGCACCGAGCGGCAGAATCCGTCCGCGAAGGGGCACATGTCCCCCATCACCATCGCCTCAAAGACCATGTCACGGGCGGAAGACGTGACCGCTTTCATCTCCGGCAGGGTCAAAAAACGGGGCAGGACGATCCTGTCGGCGCCAAGGCGCTTCCAGAAGGCCGCCCCGAAGCTGTTCACGGTCACGGCCAAAAGGGAAACGGTGATCATCATCGGCTTCAGGTGGGCGAGCAGCGCCGGCAGCGCCGGGTCCTGCAGGATGATCCCGCTGCCGCCGAATCCGGCCCACATTTCCGCGATCTTCACCAGGTGCCGGATCTCGTCCCCCGTCACTCGGCCGTTGAGCGTCAGGTGCGCCTTTAGTCCGCAGCGGCGGGCCTCCTCTGCCGTCTCCCTCAGCGCTCCGGGGTCGGCCAGATTGGCCGCCCCCTGCCGGCGGCTGATGACGGCATCCCCGCCGTATTTTTTGCGCCAGCCGGCGTCCAGATATCCGCAGTAGAGTTCATCCGCCCCATGCTCCCTGAGGACGGCGACCTCCGCCGGGTCATTCACAGGCAATGTGAAGCGAATGCAGTTCACGGCGCACTTCCTCGCATTCTTTTTCTTCGGGCGGACGCCCGTTCCGGATGGCATGCCAGGTCATTTCCTTCAGGCGTCCTAGACACTCCTCCAAGTCGGAAAGGGCATCCCTGTCCCCGGAAAGAAAGGCCTCGCAGGCCATCTTCGGGCAGGCACAGGCCGCGGCCCTCCAGGGAGGCAAAAGGGGGCTGAGAATATCCTCCCACATATCGTGCAGGCGGGCGGCCTCTCCCTGAAGCCCGCACAGTTCGACGCCTCGGGCGTTCCGTTGTTCGTGCAGCAGGCTGCCCGGAAACAGGACCAGGCGCGAAAGGGCAGTCTTCGGGGACAGAAGTCCCAGGGCGTGAAGCCCCTCGGCCTCCCGCATGGCGCCCTCCGCCCCCTGACGGTCATGCCACAGGATATAACCCACCTCGCAGGCGATGCCCGCCCCGCGCATGGCTTCCAGGGAAACCGCGAGCCTTTCAACATCCACAGGCTTATGCCACGCCTTCAGGGTATCCGGGTCCATGCTCTCCATGCCGGTAAACACCCGGCACAATCCTCCCTTATGCAGCCGTTCCCATTTTTCCGGGGGCGTGAGGGACACTTCTTTGGCCCGCATCTCCAAGGAAAACGCGGCACGGACCCCATGCAGGGAAAGGGCTTCCTCCAGTTCCTCCAGCCGGACATGATCGCCGAACATATCGTCGGTAAAATTGAAAACCGGCGGATATCCCTCTCGGACGAGGTTCGCCATCTCCTCCGCCACCAGGGAAACATCCCGTGCCTGGAACCCCGCAGGCGCGCAAAGGCGGGGCGTGGTGCAAAAAGCGCACCCGCCCCTGCAGCCCCTGGCGGTGCGGATATTGATCACGCCGCCGCGGGCAAGGTATTCCGAAAGATTCTCGCGGCTGGCAAAAGCCCAATCGTTCGGACCGGGCCGCGGGCCGCCCCGCACCTCGCCGAAGGTCACCAGTTCCCACACGGGGCCTTCTCCCTCACCGGGGATCAGCACCGTATCGGAGGGAAACAGGGCCCTCGCCTGCTCCATGCAGGAGGTCACAAAAAGCCCGCCCGCGAAAAAGCGCCTTCCGGGGCGGGAAAGCATTTGCCTCAGCCGCAGGGCGTCCGGGGCGTCCTCCTTCGTCATCAGCGAAAAGCCCACCCAGTCCGGGCCGAACTTTTCGATGTCGGAAAGGGACGCCCCGAGCCTCCGGTCGAAGACCCGTGCCTCGGCGCCGCGGGCGAGCAGATAGCCGCAGATCGCCTCCGCGCCGAGGGGTTCCTGAAATTCACGGTCCGTACCGTCATACTGCGGGCGGACCAGCGCCGTCCGTCCGCGGACGAACGGCGTACGTTCGGAATGGAGATCGTTCATGATATGTGCGCTGACCGGCGTGTCCGGGGATCCTTCCCCTTACGCAGCCGCTTCGTCCCGCAGGGCTTCGACGTAAAGGATCATTTCCATGATGTCGGGATCGTCGGCGCTGTAGGTCAGGTTGAACCACTGGTTCGCCTCAAGGAGGAATTCGTAGATATATTCGAGGTATTCTTTCCTTCCGACGTCTCCGGAGGCCAATTTGTCCCTCGCATCGTCCACGTCCGCGTCTTCGAACAGATCGTCCGGGAAATACGCCCATGTCTCGGCGCCGTCCCCAACGCTGCCTTCCATATCGATATACAGAACGTTGTACACAATGGCCGTGAGGAGCCCGGAGAAGGTCTTGGGCTGGTTTTCAGCCAGTTCCGCCAGATCTTCAAAGGAGAAATACCCCTCCTCCCGGGCGTGCTCCAGTTCACCGGCTGCGCTCAGGCCGTTGGCGTGGGCACAGACCAGCATGTTCAGCATATAGCCGTAGCGGTCTTCCTTTGCGGGAGCCAGGTCCTCATCCAGCATATAGCGGCACAGGTCGTAAGCCGTCTGGGTCTCCCCCAGGTACAGGAGGGCCAGCACCAGGTTGTTGCACACGTCGCCTTCGCCGTAGGTCTGGGATTTATTGATCTTGCGCAGGGCAAACACATAATAGCCCCTGGCCGTTTCATAATCACCCTCGGCAAAGGCGTCGTTCCCCCTCTTGATGGCCAGGTCGCACACAAGGCCGGATTTGATGGAGGAAGGATAATCGTTCAGGTCGATGATATCCGAAAGATCCCTGCCGGCCAGGGCGGAAGGGATCCCGGCGGAGAGCATCAGGCATACCGCCAGGGCCATGGAAAGCGCGCGGCAAATCTTTCTGTACATACGGGCCTCCTCAGTGCACAGGGTCGCAGGTGCAAATGGTGTTGCATGAGCACCATTGGCCGGTGGTCTGGCAGGAACAGGTCACCTGGCAGGAGCAGTTCGGGTTGCAGGTGCATACCGGATCGCAGGAGCACACCGGATCACAGGAGCACACCGGCTGACAGGCGCACTGCGGGTTGCAGGAACAGGTCGCTTCGCAGGTGCAGAAGGGGTTGCAGGTACACACCATGCCCCTCATCACTGCACCGTCGCCGTCCCTCATCACGCCGGAGGGCTCGGCGTTGGCGCCTTTGCGGCTTTCCACAAACCAGGTCTTCATCCCGGGCTTGAATACCGCTTCGCCGTTCCTTACGATGTACACCTCGGGCTGGGGCAGCTTTTTGTCGGCTTCGTTGGAAGAAAGACGATCGTCAGGCATGGTTGTCGGCCTCCTCATTCAGTTTTTTCTGGATCTGGTGCAGTGTGATCGCGCGGGTGATCCGGCAGCGGACGCTGCCGGCGTGTTCGGACGGGGGCTTTAAGCCCAGGAGCTTTGCGGCGCAGTCGCCGCTGCAGTGGTATTTGCAGAAACAGTCCGCGCAGTAAGGCATCCGGTCCACGGTCAGGGTATGCAGTTCTTCCTGTTTCTTTTCGTCAAAACTGAATCCGTTCGCATCCGCGTCCCAGGCGCCGTAGATATACCTCACGGACCGGGGATCGCTCATCTCCGGCACCTCGTAGCAGCTGGTGACCAGCCCCTCGGAGGTGACCACAAAGGAATTGCAGCACATGCCGCAGAACGCCGAACCGATGTGATCCATGCGCGCCGCGGAATAGACCAGGCGCATTTTTCCGTCCAGGATCTTATCCGCCTCCAGGAATTTGCTGACAAACAGGTCCGCCTCCGGGGTATGCTCCCCCGTTTTCAGCGACCGTCCGGCTTCCCATGCCGGCTCCACATGCAGGGGATTGCAGGCGGGATAATTTTCCAGGACGAAGGCGGCGATCTCCGGCAGTTTTTCCACGCTGGAAGCGGTCAGGGTGGAGCGGATGCTGAACTGTTTTCCCGCGTCGTTCAGGCGTTTCAGGGTCCTGTGGACCAGGGGGAAGCTTTCGCTCCCGTCCGCCATGGGGCGCTGGCGGTTCTGCAGTTCCTCCGTACCGTCAAAGGAGATGTTCACGCCGTCGAACCAGGCAAGGAGCCAGTCCAGCTGCTGATCGTTCAGAACGCCGTTGGAGGCCATCGACAGATGCACCTTCAGCCCCACCCGGTCCGCGGCTTCAAGGGCGTAGCGGCACAATTCCTGTACCCGGTCGAAAGCGAAGAACGGTTCGCCGTTCCCATGGAAACTGACCGTAAAATCCTTGTATTCCTGCTTCTTCGCGTTTTCCGCCACCAGGTCGATGGCCGCCTTTCCCACTTCCAGGGGCATCACATGGCGTTTTTTTTCCGCCCCGGCGTAGCAGTACCGGCACCTTAAGTTGCAGCCGTCGGTGGGGAACAGCGTCACCTGCACCGGGGGCTTCGGTTCGCTGTGCGGGTGTTCGATCTCGCGGAAAAAGCCGCACTCCTCCAACAGGCCCAGGCATTCGGCATCGCCGTCCTCCGCAGGCTTCCCGTGAAGCCGCCTCGCCGCCGCGGCGATCGCCGATTCGTTGACCCGGGCGGAAAGGCGAGCAAGCGGCGCGTAAAGGATCGGGCCCTTCTCGTCGCGCAGGACAAACAGTTCACATGACAACGGCAAATTTGCTTACCTCCAATCTGTTCTGAAGGTAGCCCGCCTGCCCAAGCGTCAGGAAGAAGTCCGCCGCGGGACCGGCGTTCTCCTCAAGACCCGCGGCGCGGATCACTTCCTCGAGAGAATGCCGCCCGTCCGCCAGGCTCAGGAGCTCCAGCCCCTTTTCATTGACGATAAAGCAGGTCTCCCCGCCGTAGGTGATCTCGGCGGCGCTTTCAGTCCGGACGATCTTAAACCCGTCCTTCAGCCTGGGACCGACGTTTTTCCCCTCCGGCGCGGCGGCTGCATCCGCCAGAGCGTGAAGGCCGAACCCGGAGCCGCACAGGAGAACGAAGCCCGCGGTGCCTTTCAGAAAAGCCCTCCGCGTGATGCCGCGCTCCGCGTTTTCGGCGGAAACGGGAAGGGATGAAGGCTCACCGGTCACTTTCTTCATGCGTATCTCTCCTTTAGTATGGAATATGTCCGCCGGGGAGGTATCGGCCCCGGGGAAGCGCTGGGACCTCGGTATATATACATAATTATTATACCAACAGAGCGTTTTGTAAAGGTGGGCAGGCTGCCCACTTTGATAAAAAATCAGATCCGGCCCCCGGCGGCCTTTCATCCGGGGAAAAAAGGTGTATAATTTTCTCATGCGCGCAGGAAGCAGGCGCTATGCCGCCCCCCGGCCGTCATGTCCCATACGGCGCGCGGATCACAGACAGGGAGCAAAACAATGACTGAAAACAGGCAGACTCCTATAAACTGGAAATATACTTTATGCGTTTTCCTGGCCTCGGTGTGCTTTTCCACCGGCGGGCTTTTCATCAAGCTGGTGCCCTGGTCCCCCCTGGCCATCAACGGGGCCCGCAACCTGATCGGATCGGGGGTGATCGGTGTTTTCCTCCTTGTCACCCGCCACAGGATCGTCTTCAGCCGCAGCGTCCTTGTGGGAGCGCTGTCCATGATCGGCGTCACCACGCTGTTCGCCGTCGCAAACAAGCTGACCACCGCCGCGAACACCATCGTGCTGCAGTTCACCGCGCCGGTGTTCGTCATCCTCTTCATGGCCCTGTTCTACGGCCAGAAGCCCGGAAAGATCGACGTTGCGGCCTGCTGCGCGGTGCTGCTGGGCGTGGTCCTGTTTTTCGTGGACGGGATCCGGGCCGGCAACCTGATCGGCAATCTGATCGCCGTCCTGTCCGGCGTCTGCTATGCCGGCGTATTTATGATGAACACCGGCAAAAACGCCGACGCCATTTCATCCTGTTTCCTGGGCCAATTGGCCGCGGGCGTGATCCTGACGCCCCTGTGCTTCAGGGAAACGGTTTTTTCAGCGCCTGTCCTTCTGTCCGTGGCTGCCCTGGGCATTGTGCAGGTGGGCGGCGCTTATATCCTGTTTTCCGTCGGCATCCGCCGGATCCCCGCCGTGACGGCCAGCCTGCTCACCGGCCTGGAACCCATCATGAACCCGCTGTGGGTGGCGGTCTTCTACCATGAAACGGTATCGCCCCTTTCATTTGCCGGCGCGGTGATCGTGGTGGTTTCCATACTTGCCTACAATATATGGCTTGCCCGCGGCGGGAAACAGACCGCTGACGCATCGCGGACATAAGAGGCCTCAAACGTTCACTCCGCCGCGGCGTCCATCGACCTCAGCGCGTTCCCGCTGAGGTCCTTCCATGTGAATACCGTCCCCTCCAGGGTCATGTACCCCCGGGCGCTGCCTTCCTTGGGGATGGATACCGATCCGGGATTCAGGTACAGATTCCCGTCCCCGAACGGCTTACAGGCGGGCACGTGGGTGTGCCCGTGCAAAAGGATATCCCCCTTTTGCAATGGCGGGAGACGGTCAAGGTTGTAAATATGCCCGTGGGTGAAATAGACCAGCCTATCGCCTGCCGTCATAACGCCGTAATCGGCCATGATCGGGAAGGGAAGCACCATCTGGTCCACCTCGGTGTCGCAGTTTCCCCGAACGCAGAAAATGCGCTCCTTCAGCGGCGAAAGGAGGGATATGACCTCCTTTGGGGCATAGCCCTCGGGCAGGTCGTTCCTGGGGCCATGGTACAGGATGTCCCCAAGCAGAAGAAGCCTGCCGGCCCCCTCCCGCGCCATGGCGTTAAGAAGCCGGGAACAGCACGTCGCCGACCCGTGGATATCCGAAGCGATCAGGATACGCATCTTTTACAGCCCCCTGATATCGCAGATCAATCGTGTCACGTTTTCCTCCGGGGTGCACCATCCGGTACAGATGCGCCACACGGCCCTGCCATCCCTTTCAGGGATCCACTGGCTGAAGACATAGCCCTTCTCCCGCAGGGCTTTTGCCTCGGCGGATCCGAACACGGCAAAGACCTGGTTGGTATCGGAGCTGCCCCAGAGGGGGATCCCCTTTTGCTTCAGCGCCTCGCGGATGCGCCCGGCCTGGACGACGGCGTGGCGGGAGATGCGCATGTACAGTCCGTCCTCCAGCAGCGCTTCGAACTGGATGCCCAGCAGCCGCCCCTTGGCCAGCATGCCTCCCCGCTGCTTGATCATGTAGCGGAACTCGTTTTTGATCCCGGGATCCATGATCACCACGGCCTCGCCGAAGAGCGCCCCCACCTTGGTGCCGCCGATATAAAAGACATGGCACAGGCGGGGCAGGTCGTGGTATCCCACGTCGTTGGAGGGGCTCTCCATCCCGTAACCCAGCCGTGCCCCGTCCAGGAACAGGTAAGCGTCGAACCGGTCGCAGACACGGCGAAGCTCCGAAAGCTCCTTCAGGGTATACAGGGTGCCGCTTTCGGTGGGCTGGGAAACGTAGATCATCTTCGGCTTCACCATATGCTCAAAGGTCGCGTCGGACCAGTAATCCTCAAAATACTTCTCGGTCTCGGCCGCGTCCAGCTTGCCGTCGTGGGATGGAAGGCAGATCACCTTATGGCCCGTCGCTTCCACCGCGCCGGTCTCATGGCAGGCAATGTGTCCCGTCTGGGCCGCCACCACGCCCTCGTGGGGCCGAAGGGCGGCGGCGATCACAGTCATATTGGTCTGGGTCCCGCCCACAAGGAACTGAACGTAGGCTTCCGGCGCGTCCACCAGGCGGCGGATCAGCTCCGCGGCGTGGGCGCAGTGAGGATCCTCCCCGTAGCCGGGGGTCTGCTCCATGTTGGTCTGTGCCAGGCGCTCAAGAATGCGCTCGTGGGCTCCTTCGGAATAGTCGTTTTCAAAACGGATCTCCTCTGGCATATTCCCGCTCCTTTTTGTTTTCTTTTTTCTCTTATTGTGCTTTGCGCGTTATACCCGTTATTGACCGCTCCCGTTCCGCCGGCATAGCCGGGTCCCTTCGGGTCACCATCCGCCCTTTTCCTTCACAAGATCGAACCGGCGGATCAGTTTTTTGTAAACGCGCTCCGCCATCCACGGCTCGGCGCAGGACCGGAGGAACTCCTCCGGCAAAAACCATTTCACCGCCCTGTTCTCCCCCTCTCTTGGGCGCGTTTCCTCCTCCGCGGAGGCCCTCAGCAGGAAGGTCATATTCAGGTGCAGGTGGGAGGGAACGTACGCGCCCCGCTTTTCATGGCCGTCCACCGTCAGGATCTCCAGGGAAAAAAGCTTTTCGTCCCAGGGAACGGCCGTCCTGATCCCGGTCTCCTCCCGGGCTTCCCGGACCGCCGTTTCCACTGGATCGCAGCATCCGTCCAGGTGTCCTCCCGTCCAGGACCAGGAGCGGTAGATATTATGCCATACCGCCAGCACCTTTTCCCCCGCTTCGTCCACGATCCAGGAGGAAGCGGTAAAATGGGCCCCGGGCTCCCGGTGGATCAGGTCCTCTCCCCGGAGGATAAGGCGGAGCATCTCCTCCCGGTCCTTCTCCTCCTGGGCGCACCCCGGCGCCAGGTCCATGATCAGCCGCCTGATTTTTTCCATTGCTTCCGCTTCCTTTCAGGGACCAGTATACCACTAAGATCCCGGATGTGGCAACGGTCCCCGCGCCGTTGACATCCGCCCCGCCGCTGTAATATACTAAACGCGTGCGGAAAACCGAAAAACAGATATTTTCAAGGCGGTGAGAGGAATTTATGGAAACCAGGTATTTCAAGCAGTACAGCCCCTCCCTCGGACGCGATATGGAGATGAAGGTCTACGGTACCCATGGACAGGCCATATTGTACATCCCCTGCCAGGACGGACGCTTTTTTGACTTTGAAAACTTCAGGATGACCGACGTGTGGCAGCCCTGGATCGACGCGGGAAGGGCGGCGGTGTTTTCGGTGGACACCATCGACCGGGAGACCTGGAGCGCCTCAAACGACCCCAGGGAGCGCATCCTTCGGCACGAGCAGTGGATGAAATACATTTTCGACGAGGTGGTCCCCTTCGCCCGGGACATGGTCGGCGGCGACGGCATGATCTCCTTCGGCTGCTCCCTGGGCGCCACCCATGCCGCCAACTGCTTTTTCCGCCGCCCGGACCTTTTCCGCGGCATGCTTGCCCTGAGCGGCATCTATACCGCTTCCTACGGCTTCGGGGATTATATGGATGAAAACGTCTACCTGAACAGCCCGGTTGACAGCCTGGCGGGGATGCCGGCGGACCACCCCTATATCCGGGAATATAACCGCGGCCGGGGGATCATCGTGGTCGGGCAGGGTCCCTGGGAAGCCCCGGAGACCACCCTGCGCATCAGGGACATCTGCCGTGAAAAAGGCATCAACGTGTGGGTGGATGTCTGGGGCCACGACGTCTGCCACGACTGGGACTGGTGGTACAAACAGGCGGCCTACCATATCCCCCACCTGCTGGACGACTGAGAGGAGGATCGCATGAGCACCCCGGTACAGAATACCGCCTACGGCGTCAGGATCCCCTGTCCGGACTGCGGAGGCGCCCTGGTATACGACATCGGAGCCAAAGCCATGCGCTGCCTGAACTGCGGGAACCGGAAGAACGTCACAGACCTTCCCGACCCCACCGGTGACGCCGATGAAATGGACGTGGCTGAATTCAGGTGCGCCTCCTGCGGGGCCGAACTGCAGACCCGGGAGAACATGACCACCGCCCGCTGCGTTTTCTGCGGCAGCGACGTGCTGCTTCCCGCCCGCATGGCCCGGACCAAACGTCCTGAATGGATCGTTCCCTTCAAGGTCACCCGGGAGGAATGCGAAAAGCAATTCCAAAGACACCTGCAGGGCGCAAAATATGCTCCCTCGGACCTGACAGGCAAGGAAAGCGTCGGAAGCTTCCTGCCTGTCTATATCCCCTACTGGGACTATGATATCGACGGTGAAGGCGAAAAGACTTTGACGGCCGTTTATACCCGGCGGGACTCGGCGTTTTTTTACCGGGACACCGTCGAATACCGGGTCATGTCGAAGATACACGCCGGGGGCCACCTGTACGACGCGTCGTCGGCCTTTGACGACGAGACCGCCGAAAGGCTGGCCATGACGGACATCGGGCGGGTCCCCTTCCACGCGGGCTACCTGTCCGCCTTTTTTGCCGAAGCGCCTGACGCTCCGGCGGACAAGCTTCCGCGGCAGAACCTCCGTTCAAAAGCCTCGGAAGCCCTGAACGCGGCGTTCAGTAAGCAGACGAATGCCTCGGCCTCCTCCCAGGACCCGCTGCCCCCCGTAAAGGAAACGGCTTCGCTCGGCCTGCTTCCCGTATGGCTGATGGCCTCTCGATACGGCAGGCGGGTCCTGTACACCGCCGTGGACGGCGTCAACGGACGAGTGATCTGCGACGCGCCTCCGGGAAGGAAAAAATACCTGCTGCTTTCCGCCGCCCTTTCCGCGGTCTTTTTCCTTCTGCTTTATTTCATCTTCCTGCCCATGGTGGTCTGGCAGCCCCAGCTGACCGGCGCCTTAAGCGCCGCCACGGCTGCCCTGGGTTTTTCGCTCATTTACCCCGAAGTGTACGAGGTCCTTCGAAAACGCCTGACCGATACGGACTATACCCGGCACCGGTTGAGCATCGCTAAAAATCCTTCGCCCGGTGCCGGCTATATCCCCGGCATACCAAAGGAGCCCCGACTTTATGCCGTCTGTCTGGTTTCCCTGTCCGCGGCCTTCCTGGGGGCGTGCCTGTACGGCCTGACGCAATCCAGGGCCAACATGTCCATTCTGTTTTACACGTGGCTCTCTTTGGGCGTCGCTTCCATGAGCGTTCTCTTCGCCTGGGCGAAGGATTCAAAACACCGAAAGCTGCTTGCGGTCTCCATCCTTTTCATGATCCTTGGGCTTTTGTGCTTCCTCGCGGCTTTAACGGGCTATTTCAACGGTTTCGTCAACGCGGTCTTCAACGACAAAGGCGCCCTGGACCTGTTGATGATCCTTTTCTCCGCCGTCCCTGTCCTGAACGTTCTCGCCCTCTTCCAAAGGGCGCGGCTGCTGCTCAAAATAGAGATCATCCCCGTCCTGCTTTTCCTTCCGGTCATCGCCGTGCTTTTCTTTGCCCGGCTTTTCCATTCGCCGGACGCGGTTTTCTATACCTGCTCCGGCCTGCTCCTCCTGTTGCTCGCCGCCGGCGCGCTGATCCTTTTCCGCTGCCAGAGGGAATATGCCACCCGGCCTGTGCCCTTCTTCGGGAAGGAGGGAGAACGCAAATGAAGCGTTTTTCCGCCCTCATCCTTATCCTTCTCCTGTGCATAGCCTCCCGGGCCGGGGCCACATCCTTTTCCGACATCACCGTCATCCCTCCCGCCCTGAACGGCACGCAGACCGCCTCTGATGCCAGATCCGCTGCCTACAGCGTGTACATACAGGACGATGCGGACCTGATGACGGACGAAGAGGAACAGCGCCTCCTCGGCGTCATGGAGGGTCTTCTCCCTCGCGCCAACGTCGCCTTCCTTTCCACCCGGAGCGGCAGCGGATCCACCTCGCAGAAAGCGCTGGACTACCGGGACAATATTCTGCGCCTTCCCCGGCAGATCCCCCTGATCCTTCTGATCATCGATATGCAGAACCGGGAGATCTACCTGTTTTCCCAGGGAGAGGTCGAGAAAGTTGTCACCCGTTCCAACGCCACCGCGATCACCGAGGAAGCCGCGGTATACCTTAAAAAGGGAAACTATTACCTGGGGGCCGAAAAGGCGTTTGACCTGACAAAAGACCTGTTTGTCACAAGGACCGTATCCTCCCCGATGCGCCTTGCCGCGGCCCTGATCGCCGCGCCGGCCCTGGGACTGCTGGCCGCCGCGATGGTCATGCTCCGCTCGTCCCATCTGCACAGCGCAGCCCGCGTCGGGACGGAGCCCAAGGGCCAGGGAAAGCTCCGTATCACAGCGGAGGTGCAAGTCCTGAGTGAAAAGCGGATCCGGACCACGACGGAACGCATCCCAAGCTCCTCCGGCGGCTCCTCCTGTTCTTCCTGCGGCGGTTCCTCCTGCTCCTCCTGCGGCGGCTCCTCCTGCGGCAGCGGCGGCGGTTCCAGCTTCTGATCTCCCGAAAAAGGACGGATACCATGGCATCTTATTACAGGCCCGGATGCGAAAACGGCATCCGGCCCTTCTTTACCTTCCAGTGGCACCTGACGGACCTGTGCGACCAACGGTGCATACATTGCTATATCTATGCCGGCGATCCAGGCCGGACCCCCGTTTCCGCCTCCCGGGAACTGATGGACCAGGTCCTTGAAAAAACCGTATCCTTTGCGGAAAAACTTGGCTGTCGGCCCATGTACTGTCTCACCGGAGGGGACCCGCTTCTGCACGGAGATTTTTTCAGCCTGGCGGAAGAACTGCACCGCAGGCGCATCCCCTTCGGCGTGCTGGGCAACCCCTTCCACCTGACGGAGAGGGTCTGCCGGAAGCTGAAAAAGCTGGGCTGCGAGAGGTACCAGATGTCCCTGGACGGTCTGGAGGAGACCCACGACTTTTTCCGCAAACCCGGTTCTTACCGGGAGACCCTCAAAAAGATCCCGATGATCAACCGCAGCGGCATGACCTCCGTCATCATGACGACAGTCAGCGGCCGGAACATCCGTGAGCTCCCGTCCATTGTCGATGCATGCGTTTCCGCCGGAACGGGACTGTACGCCTTTGCCCGATATTGCCCCTCCCCCGGGGAGCATGTGGGGATCACACCGGAGGAATACCGCGACATGCTGCGCCTGTGCGGGCAGAAGTTCCGCGCGCTGCAGCAGAGCGGGTGTAAAACGGCGTTCGCAAAAAAAGACCACCTGTGGGCGATCTACGATTATGAACGCGGGGCCCTGTCCGTCCCCGGGGACGCGGGCCCGGACATGATCTATGCCGGATGCCACTGCGGACAGAACCACCTGACCATCCTGCCGGACGGACAGGTCATGGCCTGCCGTCGGGCCGCGGGCAGCGTCGTGGGCCGCCTTCCGGAGGACGATCTGTGGCAGATCTGGATGGAACGGATGGAAGGATACCGGGATGTGCGGCGCTTCAGAAAATGCGCATCCTGTCCCCTTGTTTCCTTCTGCCGCGGCTGCCCCGCCGTGGCCATGGGAGAGACCGGCGATTTTTTTGCCCCGGACCCCCAATGCTGGTTCGATCCGGAAAAAACCAGCGCAAAGTGACACATCGCGCCTGTGCAAACGGGACCCGGACGATCCGTCCGGGTCCCGCGTCATTCTGTTTTCAGTTTTTTCGCATCTCCGCGCATCATTCCACCGGACTGCCGACAAATCCGGCTTCTTCGGCCTCGTTCCAGATGGCGTAATACGGAAGCGTCTTTGCTTCCGGATCGATCTCGTCCAGGTGGGCCCAGAAGAGGAATCCCTCGGGCAGATCCTTGACCGGAGTGCCGGGCAGGTACAGGACCACCTCGGTCGCCTTGCAGAGTCCGTAGGGTTCCCCGGTAACAAAACGGATGCCGTCACCGATGAGTTCGGCTTCCTGTCCCTCGTTGACCGCGTTCTCCTCAACCTTCAACAGCCACGAGGTTTCGGTCAGCTGTTCCGCCGCGGACAGACGGCCGTGGAAAAGGCAGGTATAGACCGTGCCGTCGGGATAGCCCTCGCCGGTCTCCCCCATCTCGCCGTCATGGAATTTGCCTTCGAAAGCTCCGTTTTCGCCGAAGGTCAGGGAGGTTTCCCAGCCGCCCGCGCCGCTGTAGAAATTCAGGCTCTGCCCCTTCAGGAGCGAAAGCACGTCTTCAGCTTCGCCGAAGATATCCTCAGGATCCCAGCCGGGGTCCTGTATAGCCGTCACTTTCAGGCCGTTCGCGGTCACGTATTCCCGCAGGTACGTAAAGCGCGCCTTCCGGAAAAGCTCCCCGGATGAGTCGGACGCGGCGAAATAGCCGTCCGCCAGCTCCTTGTCGTCCCCGCAGATCAGGAGGATGTCCGTTTTATATTCTTCTCCGTCACCGACGCCCTCAAAGGAGGCGGGCACCCACTTTTCCCCGTCCCGGACAAGCGTCAGGACGCCCGGGGCCTCACCGCCGGAGATGCATTCCAGCACATCCTCTTTCTGCACGTAATTGAACACCCAGAAGTTCCCATACACCTTCATCTGTCCGTCCCCGGTCTTCTCTGTCTTCAGGATCACCGGCGCGGGCACGGTCACCGAGTTTTCCCCGGTCATGTACATGCTTCCCAGGTCCGCCGTAAAGGCCGCGACCGCCGCCTCCACGGGATCGTTCCCGGTATAGGCATAGGCGGGAAGCGTATCAGCCGCCGCAAAGCCGGCAGCGCACAGCGCCAGGATCGTCAGGAATAAGAAAACCTTTCTTTTCATTTTCGTTTTTCCTCCGTATCGATAATAATGCGGCCGGCACCGGTTTTCGCCGGCCTCATATGTATATATACGTTCGACGCCCCGCTCCGGTTCCCGGGAGAAGCTCGTTTTTTACATTTTCAATGGCATTCCTCGAAAAAAAGAAAGGGATCTTCCCGTTATCCGGCAAGCGGCAAAACCGGAAAAGCACGTCAGCCGCTTTCTTTCGCGTCCTCCCGGGGCAGTGTGCGCATAAAACGGAGGATAAAGGCCGCCGACAGGGGCACCGCCAGCAGGTAAGCCGCCGGCTGGGCCTCCTGGATGCCGGAAAGCCCTCGCCAGGCGGATAATAACAGCAGCGCCGGGATAAAAAACAGTCCGCTGCGGGCACTGCTCAGGAAGGAAGCTCCAAACCTGTGCCCGGTCGACTGGTACAGCATCTCGGTGCACATGGTGAAGGGCAGGAAGATCACCGTGGCCATCTGCAGCCTGAGGGCGCGTGTGCCGATCCGGATCACCGTGGGATCGTCCCTGAATACCCCGATCAGGCTGCCCGACATCAGGAAGCACACCGACGCGGTCACCAGGATCACGCATTCGCTCATCAGGACGGTCACCCAAAAGGCCTTGCGGAGGCGGGAATATTTTCCGGCTCCGTAATTGAAGGCGCTGACCGGCTGGAAGCCCTGCCCGATCCCCAGCGCCATGGCAAACACAAAAAACGATATCCTGCTGACGATGCTCATCGCCGACACAGCCTCGTCGCCGTAAACGGAGGCTGCGCTGTTCAGGAGGATGGTGGCGATGCTGTTCAGCGCCTGGCGCAGCATGCTGGGAAGGCCGGTAGCCATGATATTCAAGACGTTCGCGGGCCTGGGGTCCACTTTTTTGAACCCCAGGGTCACCTCCGTCCTGCCCCGGAGGAACATGCCCAGCAGGATGAAGAAACTGAGGATCTGGCTGCAGGCCGTGGCGACGGCCGCCCCGGCGATGCCCATATCCAGAACGAACATCAAAAGCGGGTCCAGGGCGATGTTCACCACCGCGCCTGTCATCAGGCCCACCATACCCAGGGAAGCCTTGCCCTGGTAGCGCAGAAGGTTGTTGAGGGTATAGCCGCCGGTCATGAAAGGGGCGGCCAGAAGGATCCATGAAAGGTATTCCAGGGCATAGGGCTCGATGGTCTCCGTGCTGCCGAGGAATCGGACGATCGGGCGGCGCAGGAACACCGTGGCCAGGGACAGCATAAGGCCCAGGGCCGCGGAACAGAAAAGGCCCGTGGACGCGGTCCGGGAAGCGGTCTCCCCGTCCCTGGCCCCCAGCTTGCGGGCCATGATGCTGCCCGCACCCTGGCCAAACATGAAGCCGATGGCCTGGATGATGCTCATAAAGCCGAAGATGACCCCGACCGCAGCGCTCTGGCTGGTGCCCAGCCGTCCCACAAACGCCGTATCCACCAGGTTATATACATTGGTGACCAGCATGCTCAGGATCGTGGGCACGCTCAGGGTCGCGATCAAAACGGGAATGGACGTTTCGGTCATCCTGGCATACTGGTCCCCGGAAGCGTTTTTCCGGCTGTCCGTCATTGTTCAGTCCCTCCCATACGCAAGTTTGCTTTGGCGGCCGGACAGGTTTATTTCTCCCGTCCGGCCGCCCAGCATGTTTTTTGCTTTATCGTTTTTTCCCCTGCCGCGCCGCGCAGTCCGCGCCGCAGCAGCTGCAGGCCCCGCAGCACTTTCCGCTTTTCCGGGCCCTGCGCATGCCTCTTACAGCCAGGACCAGGACTCCGGCCACCGCAAGAAGGATCAGGATATCCCATGCGTTCATCCCGTCACCCCCATCCGAACAGCAGCCCGACAAGGCGCACCAGCAGCGCCGCGACCCACGCGACGGCACACTGGCCCACGACGACGGCCAGAGCCCACCGGGCGCCCAGCTCGCGCTTGACGGAAGCAATGGCAGCCACGCAGGGGGTATACAGCAGGCTGAACACCAGGGCGGACGCCGCGGAAAGAGCGCTGAGGGCCGTCGCAGGGCCGCCGGGGAACAGCACGTTCATCGTCGATACCACGCTCTCCTTGGCCATGAACCCGCTGATGAAGGATGTGACCAGCCGCCAGTCCCCCAGTCCCAGGGGCTTGAAAAGCGGCGCCAGCAGACCCGCGATGACCGACAGGATGCTCCCCTGGGACTCGGCGACCGGATTCAGGTGGAAGTCGAAGCCCTGCAGGAACCATATCACCACCGTGGCGATAAGGATCACGGAACAGGCCCTGTGCAGAAAATCCCTCGCCTTTTCCCATAGCAATTGCAAAACATTGCGCGCCGTGGGCAGGCGGTAGTTGGGCAGTTCCATCACAAAGGGGACCGCTTCGCCCTTAAACAGCGTCTTTTTGTACACCAGCGCCGCCAGGATGCCCATCCCGATGCCCAGCACATACAACAGGATCATGACCAGCCATTTTGATCCCGGGAAAAAAGCGTCCACGAAAAAACCGTAGATCGGCAGCTTGGCGGTGCAGCTCATGAATGGCGTCAGCAGGATGGTCATCCGCCTGTCCCTTTCGCTGGGCAGCGTCCGGGTTGACATGACGGCCGGCACGGTGCAGCCAAAGCCGATCAGCATCGGCACGATGCTCCTGCCGGAAAGGCCGATGCGCCTGAGCAGCTTATCCATAAAGAAGGCCACCCGGGCGATATATCCGCTGTCCTCCAGCATCGACAGGAAAAAGAACATGGTCACAATAATGGGCAGGAAGCTGAGCACGCTGCCTACGCCCTCAAAGATGCCTTTAACCACCAGGCTGTGAATGGTCTCGTTGACTCCTCCCGCGGTCATCGCCCGGTCTACCACGTCGGTCAGCGCTTCGATCCCCCTGGCCAAAAGGTTCTGCAGGAAAGCGCCTACCACCTCGAAGGTCAGGAAAAAGACCAGCGCCATGATGGCGATGAACACCAAGAGGGCGGTGTATTTCCCGGTGAGGACGGCGTCCAGGCGGCGACTGCGCATATGCTCCCTGCTTTCCCGGGGACGGGTCACGCACTGGCTGCAGACCCGGTCGATGAAGGTGTACCGCATATCCGCGATGGCGGCGCTGCGGTCCAGGCCCCGCTCCTTTTCCATCTGCAGGACGATGTGCTCCAGCGTCTCCTTTTCGTTCACGTCAAGATCCATCTTTTCCAGGATCATCTCGTCGCCTTCGATCAGCTTGGCGGCGGCGAAGCGCACCGGCAGGCCTACCCGCTGGGCATGGTCCTCCACCAGATGGATCACCGCGTGCAGGCAGCGGTGCACCGCTCCCCCGTGGTCGTCGGCGCCGCACAGGTCCTGCTCCACGGGCTTTTCCTGATAACGGGCAATATGCACAGCGTGCCGTACCAGCTCGTCCACGCCCTGGTTCTTCGACGCCGAGATCGGCACCACCGGGACGCCCAGCATATCCTCCATCCGGTTCACGTCGACGGAACCGCCGTTCCCGCGCATCTCGTCCATCATGTTCAGGGCCACAACGGTGGGGATGCCCATCTCCAGCAGCTGCATGGTCAGGTACAGGTTGCGTTCGATGTTGGTGGCGTCCACGATGTTGATGATGGCCCGGGGTTTTTCGTCCAGGACGAAATTGCGGGACACCAGCTCCTCCCCGGAATAGGGGGACATGGAATAGATGCCCGGCAGGTCGGTGATCAGGGTGTCCTCCTGTCCGCGGATCACGCCGTCCTTGCGCTCCACGGTGACGCCCGGAAAATTGCCCACGTGCTGCCGCGCGCCGGTCAGCTGGTTAAAAAGGGTCGTCTTGCCGGAATTCTGGTTGCCCACCAGGGCAAAGGTCAGCACCGTTCCGTCGGGCAGGGGCGTTCCGCTTCCTTTGGGATGGAATTTTCCCTCCTCGCCCAGGCCCGGATGGTCAGCCTCACGCTGGCGGTTTTTTTCGTCCTTCTTTTTTTCTTCCTTCCCGGCAGGCCCTTCGATGGGACGGACGTCGATCTTTTCCGCGTCGCTCAGCCTGAGGGTCAGTTCATACCCATGGATGCGGATCTCCATGGGATCCCCCATGGGCGCCAGCTGGGTCACGGTGATCTTCGCCCCCGGGATCACACCCATATCCAAAAAATGCTGCCGCAGGGCGCCCTCTCCCCCGACCATTGTGATCTCAGCGCTCTTGCCCGGTTTCAGATCCTTGACAGTCATCTGCTTATCCCCGCTCGTTTTCATTTGCGTCCGCGCCCCGGTCACGCCCGGCAGCATCGCACGGCATTCATTGTAAGTGTCTGCTAACCGTTTGTCAACCACTTAAGACACCCGAAAAGGCCCCTGCCTATTCCATCGTTTTTCCCTCCGGAATGTCCTGCTTTCCTTCCTCCGGACCGTGCCATTCAACGCACAGCATGGTCAGGTCGTCAAACTGGGGCGCCGTGCCTACAAAAGCATGCACCGAATCCGCCACCGTCCCAAGGATCTCCTTCGGCGAACCGTTTTCGCCGTTCCGCAGGGCGGCGATCATCCGGTCGGTGGTATAGAACGCCTCAGCGGCGTCAGTGGCCTCCGGCACGCCGTCGGTATAGACAAATATCTTGTCCCCCCGTTCCATGGGGATCTCGTATTCCCGGTAGCGGGCAATGTCGATGCCGCCCACCACCATGCCGTGCCTGTCCTTCAGAAGCTCAAAATGTCCGTCCGCTTTTTTGACCGCCGGGTACTCGTGTCCGGCATTGGCAGCCGTCAGTTTACCGGTGGAGATCTCCAGGACCCCCAGCCAGACGGTGACGAACATTTCCTCCGGATTGCGGGAGCAGATCTCCCGGTTGACGGCCTCAAGGATTTTTGCCGGACTCTTTTCCCGCATGGCCACATGATGGATCAGCGTCAGCGCCACCATCATGAACAGCGAGGCCGGCACCCCCTTCCCGGATACGTCGCCGATGACCAGGCACAGGTGGTCCTCGTCCATCAGGAAGAAATCGTACAGATCGCCGCCCACCTCCTTGGCGGGGGTCATCGAAGCGTAGATATCAAACTCTTTCCGGTCCGGAAAGGGCGGAAACGTCTTGGGCAGGGCATTGGCCTGGATGCGGGTGGCCAGGGACAGCTCGGCGTTGATCCTTTCCTCCTTCAGCGCCAGCGCCTGCCTTTCCCTGGCGGCCTGGATATATCGAAGCGCCAGCGTCAGGGCAAACAGCAAAAGCACCCCCACCGGTAGCCAGAGGGGATGGGTGACCAGCCCCAGCCGATACAGTATCATGGGGACCCCGAACCCCAGCAGGATCAAGCCGCCGCACACCGCAGCCCCCTGCCACATCCTGAGTCGGACAAACAGCACGGCCGCCGCGGCGCACAGGATCAGGAGCACGGCTGCCTGGGGCAGGTCCGCGGCTTCGGTCCTGTAATTTGCGTCCACCAGGCTCTGGATCACGTTGGCCTGGTATTCCACGCCGAACATCGGCGACGCGCGGTTGACCGAGGTGAAATAGCTGTCCTGGAGGCCGGCGGCATAGGGACCGATCATGACGATCTTCCCGCTCCAATAGGAAGGGTCGATGCGCCAGGAGATCAGGTCGGCGACGGAATAACCGTCATAATAGGACCCGGGGCCGGCGGTAAAGGGCACGTAAAAATGCCCGCCCTTCAGCGGCGGCTCACCGATGGTCTTTCCCCGGCTTTCAAGGTACAGCCGGGCAGTCTCAAAGGCCATGGAATAGACGCGCCGCCCCTCCGCCGGCTCCTCATACAAAAGGGCGTGTCGCAGGATGCCGTCCCGGTCCGGCATGGCGTTGATATGTCCCTGCACGGTCGCGTCCCGCAGCACCGGATAGGACTCGTCGAAGTTTACGATGGCGGAAGCATCGACAGCGACTGCCCGCCGATCCTCCCAGGCGATCTGTTCACCGTAGGTCGCGAAGGAAGCGGTGACGACGTTTCCCAGGTATCCGGCGGCCTGCGCCAGGTATTCGTCCGACGCCGCGCTGCCAGATGCCCCGGCAAACAGCACGTCGACGGCCACCGCGGCCGGTTTGTTCTCCGGGTCGGATGCCAGGGTCATCAGCGCGTCCGCCAAAATGTCCCTCGGCCAGGGCCAGGGGCCAAGCTCTTCCAGGGCTTTTTCATCGATACCGATGATGACGATGTCCCCGGACGGCGCTCCTGCGTGCTGGAGAAGCGCGTCCTGGGTCCACTTGTCAAACCGCTGCAGCGCGCCGGAGGCAATGATCACGGTCAGCAGCACCGCCGCCGCCAGGGCGATCAGAAGCTGTCTTTTTTTGTTCATCTCTTTTCCGCCTTATCTCCCGTCTTTTAAGAAAACACAGGATGCCCGGCGCGGTCGCTCCAGGGCGGCTCCGGGCATCCTGCATTTCAGGATCGGTCAGTCGTCGGGATACGGATCATCCGTGGACACCTCTATAAGGATGTTCATGATCCTGCCCCTGTAACTGATGTTGTAGTTGCCGCTGTTTCCGGTGAACGATTCGGACTGGATCACCTCGTATCCGGTGCCAAGCTCTTTGTAGCCCCTGCAGACCAGGGTCAGCCTGTCCCCGCCGATCAGTTTGATGACCGCCGTGACCGTATCGACGCCCTCCGTTATGTCCACATCGAGCCATTCGCCGTTTTCCGTAAAGAACGCGTATGGATACGGAAGCCACACAGTACCGCTGTACTCAAAGTTCCCTCCGCCCGCGTGGACGGTGACATTGCGCTGTTTTACCGTCAGCGTGCCCGGCACCAGCGTGATGCTATAGTTCCCGGCTTTTCCTTCCCCGCTCCAGTTGATCTTATAGCCGATCTGGACGCTTCCCACGTCGGTCTGCTCCGCATACGTGCTTTCAACGCTCTCTACTTCGCCCGCGACGAATTCGCCGATGACCGTCGGTGGAGTCGTATTTTCCGGTTGGATAGGCTGGCCGTCGTATTCCCTGGCGTAAGACAGGGATTCTGTGTTGATCGTGATCGCGGCCTTCGTTACCGTCAGCGTGCCCTTCGCCGTCGTGATGTCGAAGTTCGCGCTTACGTCCTCTCCGCCCTTTGTTATCTTGCAGGACGCGATCTCGCAGTCGCTGCTGCCCGCGTCGGTCCGGCTGCCGGTATACGTGCAGACAACGTCAAAGCCCTCGGGCAGGCCGCCGGTCACTACTGGATCAAGCCCGTCCGCCGTCAGCGCCGTGCCGTCATATGTCTTTGAGTCCGGCGTGGGCGCGGTCACCGTGATCGCCGCCTTCGCCACCGTCAGCGTGCCTTTCGCCGTCGTGATGTCGAAGTTCGCGGTCACGTCATCTCCGCCCTTTGTCACCTTGCAGGTCGCGATCTCGCTGTCGCTGCTGCCCGGATCGGTCTGGCTGCCGGTATACGTGCAGACAACGTCAAAGCCCTCGGGCAGGCCGCCGGTCACTACAGGATCAAGCCCGTCCGCCGTCAGCGCCGTGCC
>JAFWWK010000023.1 GCA_017523615.1 Clostridia bacterium | reverse complement strand
GGATTTACTGCTTCGGTTTTACGTTTACCCTTTGGGCTTCGGATTGGCTTGCACCCTTGCCCACCGTTTAGCCTTGTATCCGGTTTCTGTTCGTAGGCTCCTCGGCTTTGCTACTCCGCTTCCTCCCCTCCTGACATTGCTATCAGCAGCTTGCGGTTCGCTACACTTGGCGGTAACTACCCGTGGCGGGACTTTCACCCGCAAGAACTGTGCCATGCCCGGCACACTTAAAAAACATTCCGCGTCCCATTTGAAGGACGCGGAATGTTTTTATTTGGCCTGTTCCTTCTGTGTCCCGTTCCGCTGCGTTGGCAAGCCTTTGCGGTGCAGGATAGGTCCTGCCGGGATATCCTCCTGTTTCAGCCCATTCTCCAGGAGAAGGGATCCGTCTCGGGCCTGTGGAGCTCCGCCTTCAGTTCCCGTCCCATCAGCATCTTCACAGCGTCGGACGGATCCGCGCCGCGGACGATATCGCTGACGGCTGAGGTGATGGGCATCTCCACACGATATTTTTCCGCCAGGCTCATGGCGGCGGACAGAGCGTTAAGGCCCTCCACCACCATTCCCACCTGCCGCGCGGCCTCGTCCGCCGTGTATCCCTGGCCGATCAGGAAGCCGCAGCGGTTGTTCCGGCTGTGACGGCTGGTGGCGGTGACGATCAGATCTCCCATGCCGGCCAGGCCCGAAAAGGTCTGCTCCCGGCAGCCCATGGCCATCCCCAGGCGTCGGATCTCCTCCAGGCCCCGGGTGATCAGCGCCGCCTTGGTATTGTCCCCGTAACCCAGGCCCTCAGATATGCCTGCCGCCAGGGCGATGATGTTCTTCAGAGCGCCGCAGATCTCCACGCCCAGGACGTCCGTATTGGTATAGGCCCGGATGCATGTGCCCCTGAACAAGCCCTGGATAAATTTGGCCTTTCCGATATCTCCGCAGGCTGAAACGATGGTGGTCGGCAGGTCCCGCGCCACCTCTTCGGCATGGGTCGGTCCGGAAAGCACCACGGGCTCGGTCCCCGGGATCTCCTCCGAAATGACGCCGCTCATGGTTTTCAGGGTACCCGGCTCGATTCCCTTGGCGGCATCGGCCAGGACCTGGCGCGGAGTGATATAAGGAGCCGCTTTCCGGGCGGTCTCCCGCACAAACACCGACGGCACCGCAAACAGCACCGCGTCCGCATCCGCCGCGGCCTGCCCGATATCCGCAGTAAAGCGGATATCTTTCGGGATCACCATGCCCGGCAGGTTTTTATGCCGCCTCACCGCATCCATTTCCGCGATCTCTTCCGGTATCGCAGACCACACGGTCACCCGGTTTCCCGCTTCCGCCAGTATCCGCGCCAGCGCGATCCCCCAGGTGCCCGCTCCAAGTATTCCGATATCCATCTCATTCCTCCGTTGTATTTCAGTACAGGGAACGGATCTGTGTCAGTTTTTTTCTGACGATCCCGCCACCGGCTCCGGGAGTGATCCCTTGGAGCATCGCATGATCCATGCCGCAGCCGCTTTGTTTTCCGGCACTTCCCGGCTGCACGACCGTCCCTGTTATATTTTAAATATGTATATCTTACATTCGTTACACATGAATGTCAACACAGAGGACCCCTGCGTCAGTTGCCGGTCTTTTTTTTGAGCCAGGCTTCCTTGATGGCTTTTTCCATCGCTCCGCTGCGGGGAGTGATGTTGTTTTTCCGGAGGAACTCACGGATGGAGCCCGTCACGCCGTCCACCTCCCTGTGGAACTCCCGGGCGGAGATGCGCAGCGCCCGGTTGCCGAGGATGATGGTCTGCTCGGGGCCGTCGGAGGTGGCCACCCGAATACGGATCGCGCCTTTGGTAAGGAAGGTGGTGCGCTCAATATAACTGTCGGCCGTTTCCGCTTCCCGGGTGTAGACCACATAGATGTTGTTGTACTTTTCCACGCTTCCGGGATTACCCTTTACCCTGTAAGCGTCAAACACCACAATGACCTCGCAGTTCATCACGCCCCGGTAATTGCACAGGATATCCAAAAGCTCCTGCCGGGCAGCATCGACGGAATCCGAGGCTTTTTCCTTCAGTTCGTCCCAGGCGAAAATGATGTTGTAGCCGTCTACCAGCAAATATTCCTTGTCCGGCACGGAAACAGGCGCTTCCGCCGGCTGAGAAGGCGGGGCTGCGGGGCGGAACAGCTCCCTGGAGCGGCTGGGGCCGTAGGTCCTTTCAAAAATGGCCTTCAGTTCCCGGTCCTCCTCCTCCGTGCCGCGGTAGGGGGTCCTTTCCCGGCGCACGGGGACCGCAGGTACGGCGGAGTCGGGGCGTGAGGGCTCCTCCCGCATCGGCAGGTGCATGTGCTTTTCTGTTTCGTTCCATTTAACGGTGACGCCCGCACCATGGGAGCAGAACACCGAATCGGGGGAATTGTCTATGTCTCTTTCGGGATCATAGCCCTTTTCGGCAATGACCCTGTCCGCGTCGGCGCAGGGGCGGTACCCCGCTGGGGTCAGGACGCAGTTCCCATCCCCATGGGTGTAGATCCTGACGGCTTTCGGGTATTCCCGCATCCCGGCGGCGGGCGCCGATGCGTGGATGCGCACCTTTTCCCCGCCGTCGTCGGATGTTTCGAAGGTGCCGCCCATGGCCTCCAGATCGGTCATCGCACGTCCTAGGCAGTCTCTGGGCAATGTCAGCAGGGCGTCCACCCAGGGCTCCAGCAGGACGCTTTTCGCCTTCATCAGCCCCTGGCGGATGGCTCGGTAGGTAGCCTGGCGGAAGTCCCCGCCCTCGGTATGCTTCAGATGGGCCCGTCCGGCGACCAGTGTCATCCTGATATCGGTGATCGGAGCCCCGGTCAGGACCCCCAGATGCACCTTCTCCTTCATATGCGTCAGGATCAGGCGCTGCCAGTTGAGGGCCAGATCGTCCAGGGGCACCGCGGTGGCGAACTGCAGCCCGCTGTCCCGCGGAAGGGGCTGCAGCAGGATGTGGACCTCGGCGTAGTGCCTCAGGGGCTCCCAGTGGCCCACGCCCTCCACCGTCTCCGCCACCGTTTCCCGGTACAGGATGCCGCTTTCACCGAAGGTGACCGGGATACCGAACCGATCCCGCATCAGGCTCTGGAGGACTTGCAGCTGCACATCCCCCATGGACCGGATGTGGATCTGCCTGTCCCGTTCCCTGTAATCCGCTTTTAGGAGGGGTTCCTCCTCCTCAAGGATCTTCAGGCAGATGAGGACCCGGTTCATGTCCTGCCCGGGAGATGGGATCAGTCGGCAGGTGTACACCGGCTCAAGGAGCCCGGCTTCACGCGTTCTTCCGGCTTCCCTTCCCAGGCCCATGCCGATCCCGGTCCGGCTCAAGCCCAGGACCGCGCAAATTTCTCCGGCCGGGCAGGATTCCGCAGTACGGAATCTGGCGCCGGAATAAAAGCGCAGTTCGGCGGCTTTTTCAGAAAAATCACCGTCGGTGATCTGGTCCCGCACCCGCAGCGTACCGCCCGTGACCTTCAAAAAGGTCAGCCTGCCCCCGGAGGGATCCCGGGCGATCTTGTAGACCCTGGCACCGAAGGCGGCCCCCGTATCCGGGACCGGAGCCTCGTAGGCCTCCAGGGCGTCCATCAGGGCATCCACGCCGGTCATAGCCAGGGCGCTGCCTGAATAGACCGGGAACAGCCTTCGGTCCCGGATCATCCCGTTGAGGCGGTAGGGCTGTATGGTCCCCTCCCTGAGAAAGCAATCCAGGGCGACCTCGTCGCACATGGCCGCCTGCTCCATAGCGTCATCGGCGGTCATATCCACAGCGTTCGGGGTCAGCTCCTCCCGGATCCTCCGGAGCGCCTCCCCCGCATCCGTCTCGGGGCGGTCGCATTTGTTGATGAAAAAAAACACCGGGCAGTTAAGTTTTTCCAGCACCCGCCACAGGGCCAGGGTATGGCTCTGGGGACCTTCCGTACCGCTGATGACCATCACCGCGCAGTCCGCGATCTCAAGGGCTCGTTCGGTCTCTCCCGAAAAATCCGCGTGGCCCGGAGTGTCCACAAGGGTGATGGGCCGTTTTTTCCATTCAAGCTCCGCCTGTTTGGAAAAAATGGTGATTCCCCGCTCTTTTTCCAGTTTTTCGGTATCCAGGAAAGCGCTGCCCCGGTCCACCCTCCCGGCCTGGCGCAGCCGGCCGGACAGAAAGAGCATAGCCTCGGACAGCGTGGTCTTCCCGGCATCCACATGGGCCGTCAGGGCGCAGATCAAACGCGGTTTTGTCATACACAGTCATTCCTATCAGCAGGGTCGGTTTTGCAATAGGCAAACCTTATAATAAGTGATCGCCGCAGGGATCAGGAAGAAGCTTTTCGGGCCCGGAAAGCCTTCACGCCCCTCTCAAAGCGGTCCAGGCCGTCCTCCAGCAGCTTTTCCGGGCAGGCCGTGTTCATCCTGAGGAACCCTTCGCCTCCCTTGCCGTACACGCTTCCCGGCGTCAGGCACAGGCCGGTCTCCCTGCGGATAAAGGCAGCCAGGCGCTTTTCATCGGGCGAAAGAGCGCTGACGTCCAGCCACAGAAGGTACGTGGCCGGACCGTAGGGGATACGGATGTCCGGAAGCTTTTCCCCGACAAACGCGCGCACCCTCGTCTTGTTGAGGTACAGGCGCTCCCGGGCTTCCTCCAGCCACGCCTCCCCCTTTTCCCAGGCGGCTACGGCGGCTTCAGCGGCAAAAACGCCGGGCTCGCCGCACTCGTCGGTGTTCAATTGCCGCCAGATCCGGTGCCTGAGGACCGGGTCGGCAGCCGCCGCGAAGGAGGTCTGCAGCCCCGGGATCCCGAAGGTTTTGGTGGGGGCCGCCGCCATGATCCCAACCTTACGGCAGGCCTCGCTGACCGAAAGGAAGGGGGTGTACTTCACTCCCGGGTCCGTCAGATCACAGTGGATCTCGTCCGACAGCACCGTGACCCCGTATTTCAGGCAGAGCTCCGCGATCCTTTGAAGCTCCTCCCCTTCCCATACCCTACCGACGGGATTGTGGGGATTGCACAGGATCATCAGGGAAACCTGCGGATCGGAAAGGCATTCTTCAGTCCGCGCCCAGTCGATCCCGTACCCGCCGTGACCGTACTCCAGGGGACAGGACAGGGGAACGCGGCCGTTGTTTACGATGGAATTGAAAAAGATATTGTATACCGGGGTCATCACCATCACCTTTTCCCCGGGAGTGGTCAGCTTTCTGACCGCGCAGGAGATCGTCGGCACCACACCGGTGGAAAAAACGAGCCATTCCTTATCCATCTTCAGTCCGTAGCGCCGGTCCCACCAGGATACGGCGGCCTCCCGCCACCTTTCCGGCACATCGGTATAGCCGAAAATACCTTTGTCCAGACGTTTCCTCAGCGCGGCCATGATCTCGGGACAGGTCATAAAATCCATGTCCGCGATGGTCATCGGAAGCTCCCCCTCCGCCACGTCCCATTTGGAAGAACACGTGCCGCGGCGGTCTGAAACGGTGTCAAAATCGTATTTCATGTCCAATTGCCCCCTGTCAATGATCGGGTCTGTTAATATTCGGGAAAGGCGGACACGGAAAAGGCCGCCCTTCATGCCGCATGAACTGAGCGGAAAAAAGCCTTCACTGCGCGGCGTCGTTCTCCCTGCACAGCAGGTCAAGGAACTGTCTGGCGCGTTCGGTCCTGGGGCTGACGAAGAATTCCTGCGGCCTGCCCGCTTCCACGATATGTCCCCCGTCGATCAGGATCACCTTATTGGCGGCCTGGCGGGCAAAGCGCATCTCATGGGTCACCACCAGCATGGTCATGCCGTCCCGGGCCAGGGAACGCATCACCTGCAGCACCTCCCCCACCAGTTCCGGGTCCAGGGCTGAGGTAGGCTCGTCAAAAAGCACCACCTCCGGATCCCCGGCGATGGCCCGGGCGATGGCCACCCGCTGCTGCTGCCCGCCGGAGAGCTGATGCGGGTAGCTGTCCCGTTTCTCCCACATGCCGACCCTTTGAAGGCAGCTTTCGGCGATCTCCGCGGCGGCCTTCCTGTCCATGCGACGGGCGATGATGAGCCCTTCGGTCACGTTTTTCAGGGCCGTTTTGTTGGCGAACAGGTTATAGCTTTGGAAAACGAAGCCCATGCGCCGCCTGAGGGCAAGCACCTGCTTCTTTCCGGCCCGGTGCATGTCCACCCCGGTCCCCGCAAAATCCATCCATCCGCTGTCCGCGCGCTCCAGGAAGGAGATGCACCTGAGCAAAGTGGTCTTACCGGAGCCGGATGGACCGAGGATGGTGATCACATCCCCTTTGTCCACGTGCAGGGAAACGCCGGAAAGGACTTCCTGGCCGTCAAACTTTTTATGCACCTTTTCCACGTCCAGCATGCTTTCACTTCCTTTCCAGCTTCTTTTCCAGCCAGCGCTGCAGGTAGGTGAGCGCCGTGCAGAAGATCAGGTAGATAAAGCCCACCTCCAGGTACATCCAGAAGGGCTCGTAGGTACGGGAGGCGATGCGCTGGGCCGTGAGGAACATCTCGACCACGGTGATATTGGAGGCCAGGGATGTGTCCTTCACAAGGCCGATCAGCGACTTGGAAAGGGGCGGGAAAGCCGTGCGCATGGCCTGGGGCAGGATGATCCTGCGCATGGTCTGCATATAGGTCATGCCCGAGCAGTACCCCGCCTCCATCTGCCCCACCGGCACGGACAGGATAGCCGCGCGGATCGTCTCCGAAGCATAGGCCCCGGTATTGAGGGAAAACACCACGACGGCCGCCGGGAAAGCGTTCAGGATGAGGCCCACCTTGGGCAGGCCGTAAAACACCACGTAAAGCTGCACCAGCATCGGGGTGCCGCGGAATATCCATACGTAAAAGCGGGCCAGCTGCCTCACAACTTTCACGTTGGCCACCTGCACCAGGGCCGTGACCAGGGCGATAACGAGCCCCAGCGAAAACGAGATCACCGTCAGGGGGACGGTCATCTCCAGCCCCGGCAGGAGGATCTGGACAAAGGAATCCTTCAGCAGGTTCAAGATACGGTCATTCATATCACTCAGTCCCTTCCTGTCAGGAGGGTCACATCCATCAAATACGCGGCTGCCCGCCTCAGGCGGCCGCCGGCAGGATCAAAGAAAACCGTTATTCTTCAAAAAGCCGCGCGGTCCTTTGCAAAAAAGACCGCGCGGCTGATCAGGCGTGCCGCAGGAAGATTTATTCTGCGGGAGAAGAGAAATCCGCGCCGAAGTATTTGATGCTCAGGGCCGCCAGGGTCCCGTCCTCGCGGAGCTCCTCCAAGGCCTTGTCCACCGCGGCGATGAAGGAAGCGCTGCCCTTGGGGGCGGGCACCACGCTTCGGGTGATGGCGCTCTCGGTCCGGAAGGCCACCCGCACGTTGGCATCGGGATGCTCGTTCAAATAGTGGGAGAAAGCGGTCTCGGCGTTGATGGAAAAATCCGCACGCCCGTAGAGGATCAGCTCGAAGGTCTCGGCGTCACCGGTCACGGGGACCAGCGTCGCACCGTAGCTTTCGGCCCTCTGGCCCCAGGTGCTGGTGGCGTTCTGCGCCGCACGCTTGCCGGCCAGGGAATCAAAGTCCACGATGTCGGTATTGTCGGCCCGGACCAGGACCGCGCCGTAAATGTAAACGTAGGGAGCGGAGAAATCGTATTTCTCGGCGCGTTCGGGATTGACCTCCACCTCGTTGATGACAGTGTCGATCTGGCCGTTGTCGAACATGGTGAAGATGGACGCCCAATCGTACACCACGTACTCCACTTCCACGCCCAGCTTGGCGGCAATGGCCGCGGCCACTTCCACGTCAAAGCCCACAAGGTTGCCGTTCTCATCGTAGTAGCTGTTGGGGGGGTAGGTCCCCTCGGTGCCGACGATGATCTTACCCCGCGCCAGGATCCTGTCCAGCAGGTCGCCCTCCTCGGCGACGGCTGCAGGGACCAAGGCTGCCATCATCATAAGCGCCAGAAAAAGTGCTGCGATCCTTTTCATATTTTTCCTCCTCTTCAGCCCGGTCATATGCTGCGGCCGGGCTGTTTAAGCATACCAGATTCCGCGCCGGATTGCAATCGGAAAACCGTTTATCCTCCGACGGAATTCCTTCCTATCAGCGCTGTTTCTTTTGCAAAACTTCCCGAAAGAGCATATTCGGATAAAGTGCTTTCCTCCGGGGAGCCTGTCCTGCCAAACATATCCCTCCCGGACAGCCGTCGGAAATGTCCTCAGCCTTCCAGGGCTTCCTTCAGCACGGCGCGGACCGCCCCCGGGCCTTTCATTTCGGCAGCGAATAGATCTTCCACTTTTTTGCCCAGGCCCGCCTCATACAGGTCCACACCGAAGAGCACGGGATTTTTGAGGATGGGGGCCAGTTTTCCCTCGCAGGAAGCGGGATCGCCCAGCTTCGCGCCCGCGAGGGCGCCTCTGAGCTCCTCCAGCATCGGGTCGTCGGACAGGGGCATCTCCCGTCCTTCGTCGTCCAGGCCCACCAGGTAGCGCAGCCACCCGGCCAGGGCCAGCGGGATGCCCGTCAGTGACGTGGGGTCACGCCGGGGATCGGCCATATAGCTTTTGATGGTCTCGCCGAAGCGGATGGGGACCTTCTGGCTGGTGTCAGTAGCGATGCGCTGAGGTGTGTCCGGCATGAAGGGGTTGGGAAGGCGCTGGGTGAGCACCTCGTCGATAAAGGCCTTCGGGGAAAGGATTCCCGGATCGGTGACGACGGGCAGCCCTTCCCTGTAACCGATGGTCTCCACCAGGCGCGTAAGGTCCTCGTCCTTCATTTCGTCGGCGATCAGGTCATAGCCAAGCAGGCAGCCATACACTGCCAGGGCAGTATGCAGGGGGTTGAGGCAGGTCGTCACCTTCATGCGTTCGGTGCGGTTCACGGTGTCCCGGTCCGTCATATAGACCCCCGCCTTTTCAAGGGGCGGCCTGCCGTTGGGGAAACGATCCTCCACCACCAGGTACTGGGCTTTTTCCGCGTTGACGAAGGGGGCCAGATAAGTGCCCTTCGAGGTCAGGATCGGGGCCATGTCCTCAATGCCCTTGTCCTCCAGGATCTTCTGCACCGAAGGAGCCGGGCGGGGCGTGATCTTGTCGATCATGCTCCAGGGAAAGGATACCCGACTCTCGTCCGACAGGTAATCAATGAAGCCATCGTCCGCAAAGCCCCGTTCCTTCCAGGCGCGGGCCATCGTCAGCACGGCGGTTTTCAGCTTTTCGCCGTTGTGGGAGCAGTTGTCCATGCTGACCACGGCGACGGGAGCCCCGTTTTTCCTGTAGCGGCGGTACAATAGCGCCGTCACCGCGCTCATGCAGTGCACAGGTCTGTCCGGGCCCGCCTCCATATCGGCGAGGGCCATCCTGGTGGGTTTCCCGTCCAGGCCCAGCAGGGCGTAGCCCTTCTCGGTGATCGTGAAGGAGACCATCTGCAGGGCCGGGTTTTCAAAGATCTCCGTGAGCCTCGCCCAGTCCTCCCCCGCCCCGGTCTGCCCTACCAGGGCCTCTGCCACCGAGGCGATGATCTTCAGGTCCACCGTGGCGTCGGCGTTGAGCGTAGCCGCCATGGTCAGGTTGTCGTATCCGCCGTAGATCATGCGGATGTTGTCCACGTCAAAGGTATCTGCGGCGATGATCCCGCACTCCGCGTCTCCCGAATCCAGCAGGTGCTGCTGAAGGTCTGCGATGAAGGCACGGAAGATGTTGCCGGCGCCAAAGTGTACCCAAATGGGTCTTTCGCGCGTCGCGGCGCGCATTTTCTGGATATCGAATCGAGGAAGGGCGACGCCCGCCCGCTCCCAGGCGGCGGCGTCCCCAAGGCCGTTCAGTGATACCTTCATTTTTTCTCGCTCCTTTCAATGCCCTCCCAGACGCCCCTGAGATAGACGGCGCCCAGGGCGCGGTCGTACAGGCCGTAGCCGGGCCTGCCCTGCTCGTCCCAGATCATCCTGCCGTGGTCCGGACGGATATAGGAATCCGGGCAGGTGTCGTAGATGGCCTTCATGATGTCGTACATATCGAGGTCGCCGTATTCGGAGACATGGGCCGCTTCGCGGAAATGCCGGTAGCCCAGGTGCTTTACATTGCGGACATGAAGCGCTCCGATGCGGTCCTTGGAACCGAAATGGCGGATCATCGCGGGGATATCATTGGCAGGATCGGACCCAAGGGAACCGGTGCAAAGGCACACGGTGTTTGCGGGGCTGTCATGCAGCGCGCAGATCTTGTCGAAATCGCTCTGGCTGTGGGCGATACGGGGCAGGCCGAAGATCGGCCAGGCCGGATCGTCGGGATGGCAGGCCATGCGGACGCCCGCTTCCTCGCACACCGGGATCACCGCATCCAGGAAGTATTTATAATTGGTCCTGAGGTCGTCGGGGGTGACGCTTTCATAGCGCCTGAGGGTCTCCTCCAGCAGGCTCAGCCTTTCCGGCTCCCAGCCGGGCAGGGAAAAGCCCTGGGAATCCTCCGCGGTACGGCGCACGATCTCCAGGGGACCCATTTCGCCCAGGTCCTTTTCATCAAAGTACAGGCTGTTGCTCCCATCCTCGGGGATCACACGCTTCAGGTCGGTCCTGAGCCAGTCGAAGACCGGCATAAAATTGTAGATGATGACCTTTACGCCGTACTTTGCCAGGGTACGCACGGTGGAGATATAGTTGGCGATGTATTCATCCCTCCGGCCGCCGCCCAGCTTGATGTCCTCGTGCACATTGACGGATTCGATCACCTCGCACTCAAGGCCGGCGGCGCTGACCTCCTCTGTCAGGGCCCTGATCTCCTCCTCGGGCCAGTCCACGCCGGCGCGCTTGTCCAGCATGCCCATGATGCCTGTCATGCCCGGGATCTGTTTGATATATTTCAGGGGGATCGGGTCGATGGCACTGCCGTACCAGCGAAAAGTCATTTTCATTTTTTCAGGACGCCTCCTTCGGTTTTGTTCTTTCAGAACTATTATATCATCGAACACGCCGGGATGATACATTCCCTGAACGATTATTTCGCGCAAATCCGCTCTTTTTCCGTTTTTTTCCAGAATGATTTTTTTCATATTCCATCCGGGGGACCTGTCAAGTGAAAAAAACATGAATTTTTTTCGCGTCCCTGCCCGCTCCGGGTTTTCCACCGCGCACGCACCGCCCTCCGAAAGCCCTTCGTGCTCCGGTCATGCGCATTTCACGATGTTTTGGCGGATCGAGGTAAAAAAAGGGGGGATTTCCGCCACACTGGCAGTTTTCCACTTTATCCACATGGTTTTCCACAAAAATCCGCGATATTTGGCGGGTTTTCGCCCTCGGCGGTGGATAACTTTTCTTTTGGCAGAAGAGTTATCCACCATCGGGAGGCGCCTTTTTATCCACCGGGGGCTGTGTCGGAGTTTTTACATTTTGAAGTTATAATTATTGCAAAAACATTTTTCTTTTGCAACATTTTCGTAATAATCCGGTTTCCGTGTAAAAGGTTCCAAATATAAGATAATTGACAACCCCGCCCTATTTTTCTATAATATTCCGAAAAAGAAGCTTTCCGGCGCGACGGCCGGAAAGCTCCCAGGAGATCCACAGGATGGATTCGCAGTCGGAGACAGAAGCTGACAAATCCGGCAGCCGGGGAAGGAGGAAAAACGTGGACAAGCACAGTGGGACCGTTCATGTGGACCTGCGCGTTCAAAGGACCTACAAACTTCTCGGGGATGCTTTCGTCTCCCTTCTCAGGGAAAAAAATTTCAACCAGCTCACCGTACGGGAGATATGCGACCGGGCCATGGTCCGCCGCACCACCTTCTACCAGCATTTTAAGGACAAACAGGATTTTCTGGTCTGGTTTATCCGCGGCAAGCAGAAGGAATTCCTCCAGCAGGCAAAATACAGCGGGGATCCGGTCAGCGGGATCGGAGACTACATGACCGGCATTCTTACCAAGGTCCTGCATTTCCTGCGGGAAAACCGTCAGTTGATCGACGCCATCTCCGGAAGCGCCTCCGGAAGCGTTTCGCCGCTGAAGGTATTCAGCGATGCCTGGGTGAAGGATCTTACCGTCATGCTTGAAAGATATGTCTCGGAGGCCGGCCTCGACCTGCCCGCCTCCCCTGCCATCGCAGCGGAGTATTACGTCGGAGGCGTCCTAGCCGTGGCCCGGTGGTGGTATGTCAACGGCTGCGACTGTTCCGAGGAGGACATGGTCGCCAGCATCCAGGCCCTTGCGCGCAACGCTCACGGAATGAAGGGAACCGTATGAAGCTTTTGTCCCTTTGCCTGAATCCCAGTGTGGACAGGACCATGGACTGTCCGTCCTTTGACGTCCGGTCCACCAACCGGGTACACTTTGTCCGGGACGATATCGGCGGCAAAGGGATCAACACCGCCGTCCTGGCATCGCGCCTCGGCGCCCAAAGCATGCTGTCGCTCCCGGCGCCGGAAGCGGACCGGGAGCGCCTTTCAGCCTTCCTCCGCCGGGAAGGGATCGCTTTCAGCGCGGTCCCGGTCCCGGGAAGGCTTCGCGTCAACCTGAAGATCCGCACCGAAAGCGACATGGTGGAGATCAACGAGGAAGGGGCTCCCGTCTCCCCGCAGGCGGCCGAAGCATGCGCGTCGGCCCTGGAGGACGCCGCCGCTCCCGGTGTTTTCTGCCTGCTGACCGGTTCACTGCCTCCAGGCGTACCGGATGATCATTACGCCCGCCTGATCCCTCGGATGCGGGAAAAAGGCTGTCTTACGGCCGTGGACGCCGACGGCGGCGTCCTGAAGGAAGCACTTAAGGAAAAGCCCGACCTGATCAAGCCCAATCTGCAGGAATTTTCCCGTCTGACGGGGCTCCAGCCCCGGGGGATCGGGGAATGCTGCCTTTTTTCGCGCCGATTGGTCGCCCGGACGGGGGTCGGCGCGGTATGCCTGTCCCTGGGCGGGGACGGAGCGGTCTATGTCACAAAAGACGAAGCCCTGTACGCTCCGGCCCTGCAGGTCCCCGTCAGGTCCCTGCACGGCGCGGGGGACAGTCTGCTCTCCGCCCTTTGCCTTTCCCTTTCCCGCGGGGACGGCGCCCGCGCGGCTCTGGCGCTGGGATGCGCCGCGGCCGCGGCCGCGGTTTCCCTGCCCGGCACCGAAATGCCGGCCCGGGAGGACGTAGAAGCGCTCCTGCCAAGGGTGCGGATCGAACATGTCGACATCTGATTATTGCCAGTCAGGAGTTATATAATGGATACCGTAGAAATGCTGTCCTCCCTGGAGGATCTGGAAAACCGGCTTTTTGCCCTCCGCCACGCTCTGGGCGTCCTGAACCTGGACGGCGTCACCGCCGCTCCAAAGGGCTCCTCCCGCCCGCGGGAAAAGACCGTGGGGATCCTTGCGGGCGAGGAATACCGCCTGCGCTGCGGCGAGGGCACCCGCCGCCTGCTGGAGGAGATGGAGGAGGCCGGCCCGCGCCTTCCCGCCCGCGCAAAGCGCCAGGCGGACGAACTGTCGCGGGATCTCAAACGCACCTCTTGCATCCCGATGGCGGAGTATACCGAATACGCACGCACCGTCAGCATCGCGTCCGACGTGTGGCATGAAAGCAAGGAAAACAGCGATTTCGCCGCTTTCCTGCCCTGGCTCGAAAAGATCGTTGATCTCAGCCGCCGCTTCGCCATGTACCGAAACAGCGCCGCGGATCCCTACGACACCGTTCTGGACGGGTATGAAAAGGGCCTGTCCCGCGCGGCGCTCGATCCCTTTTTCGCCCTGCTGAGGGAACGTCTCGTACCTCTCATCCGTGCTATCGGGGAAAAGCCCGTGCCTCCCTCCGTCAGGGGCTTTTATCCGGCGGAGGACCAGAAGCGGCTCACCGAATACCTGATGGACTTCCTGGGGCTGGACAGGCAGCGCTGCGCCGCCGCGGAGACTGAGCATCCCTTCACGGACGCTTTTTCCCGCTGGGACGTGCGCATCACCACCCATTACCACACGGAGGACCTGCTGCTGAGCCTCTACAGCGTCGTCCATGAGGGCGGCCACGCCCTGTACGAATCAGGCGTCGGCGAGGACCTGCAGTTCACCTGTCTGGGCCGGGGGTCCTCCATGAGCATCCACGAAAGCCAGAGCCGATTTTACGAGAACATCATCGGCCGCAGCGAAGCCTTTATCCGGCGTATCTTTCCCGTGCTGGCAGAGCTGTTCCCGGGGGAAATGCGTTCCCGCTTTCCGGAGGACGTATACCGCGCGGCCAACCTGGTAACACCCTCCCTGATCCGTACCCAGGCCGACGAGGTGACCTACCCCCTGCACGTTTTGATCCGCTACGAACTGGAAAAGGCCCTGTTCGACGGGGACCTCAAATGCGCGGACCTGCCCGGAGCCTGGGCTGAAATGTATCGGAAATATCTGGGCGTCGCCCCTTCCTGCGACCGGGAGGGCGTTCTTCAGGATTCCCACTGGTCCGGAGGGATGCTGGGATACTTCCCCTCCTACGCGCTCGGCAGTGCCTACGCCGCCCAGATGTATGAAACCATGAAAAAGGCCGTGGACGTGGAAGGCGCGATCTCCGCAGGGGACATTTCCCCGGTCACGTCCTGGCTCCGGGAGAGGATCCACCGCCACGGGCGCATGCTTGATCCGAAGGATCTGCTGTTCAACGCTTTCGACGGCGCCCCCTTCGATCCCGAATACTACGTCCGTTACCTGACGGACAAATACACCGCCCTGTACGGGCTGTGATCCCCGAAGAGGTGAAAACGTGACGGAAAATCCTTATGCATTCCTGAGCGAGGAATACCTTGTAAAGACCTGCTCTGCCGACGTCAGCGGACTGTGGCGCATCAGCGACATTCTGGTGCAATTGCAGGAACTGGCGGGGAAGCAGTGCTTTCTCCTGGGCTGCGGGAGGCTGGACCTTCTCAGGGAGCATGGCCTGGTCTGGGTCCTGACCCGCACCGAGATCCGCGTCCGCCGCATGCCCTCCCTCGGCGAAAAGGTCAGGATCACCACCTGGGCCGCGCCGGTGAGACGGATGATCTATCCCCGGTATTTCACCGTCACGGACGGGGATGATAAAACGATCCTCGACTGCGCCACCCAATGGGTCCTGTGCAGCGTGGAAGACCGCAGGATGAAAAACGCGCCGGAGATCGGCGCGATGATCCCGACCCCGGACCGGGAGCCGGCCTTCACCCGCTTTTCCTCCCCGCCCCTCATCGAAAACGGGAAACGGGTCTTTTTTGCCGAACCGCGCTACAGCGACCTAGACGTCAACGGACACGTGAACAACACCCGCTACGCCGACTGGCTTTGCGACGCCCTGGGCATCGACACGATGAAGCAGAGGCGGATCGCCGTTTTTACGGTGGATTACCGCCACGAGGTCCTTCCCGGCGACCGTCTTGAAATGGTCCTCGGAATGGACGGCGACAATTTTTCCCTCAGCGGAAAAAAGGACGGTACCCTGTATTTCGATATCGGCGGGACCTTTGTCCCGGGCGCTGCCCCGTAAAAGACCGGCCCGCACGCGTCAGCAGGATATGACGGGCCTTCTTTTCCGGGCCCGCTCTCGATCAAAGGATCAGGAGGAGCATGCCTATGCGTTTTCCCCGGTCTCTGCCCCCGAAGGGGACCATCGGCTTCCTCGCGCCGTCCTTCGGCTGTGCGACGGAGCCCTATAAGACGGCCTTCGACCATGCCCTTGAGACCTTCCGCGGTCTGGGATACCGTACAGTCCTCGGACCGAACTGCTACGCCGACTGCGGTGTGGGGATATCCAACACCCCGGAAAAATGCGGCAGGGAGCTGACGGACAGCTTCCTCGACCCCCGGTCGGACGCGCTGATCTCCTGCGGCGGCGGGGAACTGATGTGCGAGGTCATCCCCTATATGGACTTCGAACGCATCGCCGCAGCACCGCCCAAATGGTACATGGGCTATTCCGACAACACCAATTATGTGTTCCTGTCCGCGACCATTCTGGACACCGCCGCCATATACGGACCGTGCGCGGCCTCCTTCGGGATGGAACCGTGGGACATATCCCTGGACAAGGCCATGGAGATCCTGAGCGGCGAAAGCATGACCGTGCACGGTTATAAAAAATGGCAGCAGACCCCCCTGAAGGACGAAGATCATCCTCTGGCCCCATATAACCTGACAAGGCGCACCCGCTACCGCCTCCACGACCCGAAAAAGGGGGACAAATGCCGCGTGGTGCGCATGGGCGGGCGGCTCCTGGGCGGATGCCTGGACTGCCTGTGCAACCTTGCCGGCACCCGTTTCGACCGCGTCGAGGATTTCAACCGCCGCTACGGGAGCGAGGGCGTCCTGTGGTTCCTGGAATCCTGCGACCTGAATCCCATATCCCTCCGGAGGGCCATATGGGAGCTGAAAGAAGCGGGATGGTTCCGCTGCGCCTCCGGCTTCCTCCTGGGCAGGCCGCTGCATATGGGCGAGGAGGTCATGGGGCTGGATATGTACGAGGCCGCCCTATACCACCTGAGGGATCTGAACGTGCCCGTTGTCATGGACCTGGACATCGGCCACGTTCCGCCAACGATGCCCCTGATCTGCGGTGCGCGGGCAACGGCCCTGTGCCGCGTCTCATCCTTTGAAATGACCATGGAGAGGGACTGACGACCGCTTCTCCGGAAAGGAACAAATGATGAAACGGCTTTTATCCCTTTTTGTCCTCCTCTTTTCACTCTGCGCCTTCCTTCCCTGCGCCTTTTCCGGCGGGGAAGGCGTCCCGGTGCCCGCCGGGGACGCGCTCCGGGGCTTTTCAAAAAAAGAGGGATACGTCTACGTGTCCCTGGGGGCCTATCCCACCGACAGCGACGGCACCGTCCGCCCCATATTGTGGCGGGTGCTTTCCACCGACGGGATCAGCGCATATCTCCTGTCCGAATACATTCTGGAAGCGGGGCGGATCCATTCAGACCGCAATACCTATCGTTCCTGGGATACCTCGGACCTGTTCAGGTACCTGAACGGCGTGTTCATGGACACCGCCTTTTCCGAAGACGAGCAGAAACTCCTGATCAACCGGACCGAGGACGGCGGTCTGGTCACGCTGATCACCGCTTCGGAAATGCAAAGCTCCAATCTTGGCTTTGTCAATAACAACGCCCGCCGCTGCCTGTCCACCGACTACGCCAAAACCACGGGAGAGCCCAAGAAGCTCTATATCTATTCCAAAGGCCACTGCTATTCCCCCTGGTGGAGCCGCACCCGCTCCGACAGCAACAAAAACCAGCAGCGCCGGGTGATGGACGAAGGAAAGACCGGCCGCATCGACGTTCAGGCCGGGGACCTGGGCGTCCGTCCCGCCGTCAATATCGATTTGCGCGTGTGCCTGGTCCTTTCGGGCTCCGGCACCATGGAAGACCCATATATCCTGGGCTTGAACAGCGCCGAAGCCGAATGATTTACAGGAGAATGTGACCGATGACGAAAAAGATCCTTTCCCTCATCCTTGCCCTGGCGGTCCTTGGCGGCGCCCTCGCGGCGCAGCCCTTTGCCATCAGCGGCTATGACAAAAACGGCGGGTATATTTACGTGACCCTGGGCATGTTTCCCTTATCGTCCGCCGACAGCCACGAGCCGATCCTCTGGCGGGTGCTGACCGTGGAAAACGGCGCGGCGTACCTTCTGTCGGAATACATCCTGGACAGCCGCCCCGTACAGTCCGACAAGGAAAACTACCGCGGCTGGGAGGGCAGCGAACTGTACCTCTGGCTGAACGGGGAATTCCTTGAGACCGCTTTCACCGCTTCCGAGCGGGCGGTCATCCGCCAAAATACGGCCGACAAAGCCTATGTCACCCTGCTCACCGCCGACGAGGTGCGGACGGAGTCCTACGGTTTCCCCGACAACAGCGACCACCGGGCCGAGGGCACGGTCTACGCCCGCTCCCGGGGCCTGGATTCCTATTCCGGACGGGTGCGCTACAGCCCCTGGTGGCTGAGGGACACTTCCGCCCAGCAGGAAATGCAGCAGCGGCGCATCATCGAGGACGGCAAACTGGGCCGCACCGGCGTCCATTCACGCACCACCGGCGTTCGTCCCGCCCTGTGGGTCGACCTGGCCCTGGTGGTGGTGGCGGCCGGAAGCGGCGATAAGGACGATCCCTTTGTTCTCTCACCGGCCCTGGGCGTCGCCACGGCGTCGGAAACAGCCGATATCCCCGCGGCCGCCGAAACGCCGGAAACTGCTCCGGAGCCCCAAGTGACCGGCGAGCCCGCGGCAAATGAGACGGGTGAGCCTGTCACGACACCCACGGCATCGCCTTCCGCTGCTCCCACCGAGGCGCCCACAGAAGCGCCTACCGCGGTCCCTACCGAGGCGCCCACCGCGGTCCCTGAAAAGCGCGGGAGCGTCGTCGCCTCCACTTCGGGCATCTCCCCCCTTTTCCCCGTCCTGGCGGACGACGGCTTCCTTCCCGAGGGGCAGGGGGAATTCTCCCTGGCCGACGAGGACGCGGGCGTATGGCTGTACGCCTCCCCCTCCCTCAGGGTGGAGATCCACCGGGTCCAGCAGAAGAGCCCCAAGCTGATGCGCTGGTACGAGGCCGAGATCTTCTGCAAGCCCGAGGACGATATGTTCACCACCTATGCCTACGACGAAAGCCGCTACACCCGTTCCTCGGTGCTGACTGACCCGGACGCCATTGCAAGGCAGCACCACCTGGTGTTCGCAATGAACTCTGATTTTTTCATCTACCGCGTAGCGCGGCAGAAGGAAGTCAACTACACCTATCCCATCGGCATCGTGACCCGCCGGGGAAACCTGATGTACGACGTGCCCAAAAAGCCCACGTCGTCGGTCTATCCGCCCCTGGACGTCTGCGCCATTTATCCTGACGGCGGAGTAAAGCTGTTCCTGAACGGCGAGACCACCGGCAAGGCGCTTGCCGCGGAAGGTGCCCGCGACGTGCTGTCATTCGGACCCATCCTGGTACAGAACGGTGAGATCTCGCCCCGGTCTTCAGCCTTCGGCGATGTGGACAACCCCCGCACGGCCTTCGGCATGGTTGAAAAAGGGCACTACTGGTGCGTACTGCTGGAAGGCCGCCTCGCCTCCACCTATTCCCAGGGCGGCTCCTGCATGTGGATGGCGGAAACCATGAAGCGCCTGGGCTGCACCCAGGCCATCAACCTGGACGGCGGCCAGACCGCCTGCATGATCTTCATGGGACAGCGCATCAACAAGATCGGCACTTATTCCGGATCGGCAACCAACAAGGACCGTCCGCAGAACGAGGTGCTGGGCATCGGCATCTCCGATCAGGTAAGATAAAATGGATCAGGAAAGGATATGGCGCGTTTGCTGCCGCCTGCTGGGGCCGGCAGTCCGCTGGTACATGGGCCTGGATATGGAGCCCCTTCCCGAGGACGGTCCATATCTGATCATCTGCAACCATGTGACCAACCTGGACCCGGTGATGCTGGCCCTGGCCTCCCCTAAAAAAGCCATCACCTACGTCGCCAGCGAAAACATCCTGCGGCTCCGGCCCCGCCTGCACGCCATCCTTTTCGGAACGTTCAGCCTCATTGCCCGGCGCAAGGGCGCCAGCGGGGCCGCCGCCGCGCTGAGCACCGTACGCGCCTTGCGCAAGGGCAAAAACGTCTGCATTTTCGCCGAGGGCGAAACGTCCTGGAACGGCCTGACCGGCAGGATCCACCCCGGCACGGCCCCCATGATCAAAGCCTCCGGCGCCGCGCTCGTCACCTACCGCATCCACGGGGGATACTTCACCTTCCCCAGGTGGGCGGACAGCCTGCGCAGGGGAAAAGTCAGGGGCACAGTGGCCGGCGTCCACTCCGCCCGGGAGCTTAGCGGCATGGACGCGGACGCGATCACCGCTCTGGTGGAAAAGGAGATCTTTGAGGATGCCTTCGCCGCGCAAAAAAAGGAGCGCGTCCCCTACCGCTGCAAAAAGCGGGCCGAGAGTCTCTCCTCCCTGCTCTTCCTGTGCCCCGAATGCCGTGCCATCGGCACCCTGCGGGGAAAAGGAAGCCATATCCTGTGTTCCTGCGGGCTTGACATAAGCCTGGACGAATGCCTCCTTCCCCGGGGAGAGGCGCCTTTCGGCGACCTGTGCGAATGGGACCGCTGGCAAACGGACTTCTTTGGCGACATGCTGTCCAGCAACCCGGACATGACTCTGAAAGATGAGGGCGAGGACTATCTTTTGTACGAGGTCCTCCCAGACAGCGCCCCGGTCCTCCGTGCGATGGGCGGCCTCGCGGCCGACGGGCAGTCCTTCCGGATCGGAAAATCCGCGTTTCCCTATTCCGATATCCGTGAAATGGCCCTGATGCAAAAAACAAAGCTGGCTTTTTCCTGCGGCGGCCGGTATTATGAGGTCCACTCACCCAGGCCCCTGTGCCTGCGCAAATATCTTTACCGCTGGCAGCTTTTTCCCGCCGGAAGCGCGGAATAAGCTTTTTCCCTGTTTGTCGCCGCACGCGCACAATACGCAGCGTGCTTCCACATTTGATCCTCATGCAAGAAAGGCCCGACATGGATTATTCAGCTGCAAACACCGAAATGTGGTCCCTGATCCTCCAATTGGGCATCCTGGCCCTGGCCCTGGGCGCCGCGATGCTCCTTCTGCGCAACATCTCCTTCCTGCGCAGGGCGATGATCCCCACGGCGGTCCTGGCCGGCTTCCTTCTGCTGGTGCTCCGGGAAACAGGCATCCTGGCGCTGGACGAAGCGACTCTTGAAACACTGGTCTACCATACCATCGGCCTGGGCTTCATCGCGATGTCGCTGCGGCGCGCGCTGCGCCCCAAAGGCGAGGACGGAAAACGCCTGGGCCGGGCGACCGGGCTCAAATCCGGCGCGATCATCGTCGGCACCTACCTTGTCCAGGCGCTGACCGGCCTGGCCATTTCCATGGGGCTCAGCCTGTTCATGCCCCGGGTATTCCAGGCTTCGGGGCTGCTTTTGCCCATGGGCTTCGGGCAGGGGCCCGGACAGGCGAACAACATCGGGTCCACCTATGAAAGCATGGGCTTTGCGGGGGGCCGCAGCTACGGTTTGGCCATCGCCGCCGCGGGTTACCTGTGCGCCTGCACCGTCGGCGTCCTGATCCTCAGGGCATGGTCCGTCCGAAGGGATCCCGGGAAAACGCCGCAGACGGCTTCCCAACAGGGCGAAAACAGCCTGAGCATGTTCCGGGAGCCCAACGAGATCCCTGTATCCGATTCCATCGACCGGTTCTCAGTGCAGTTCGTCATGGTCCTCGGGGTCTACCTTGTCACATATCTCTTTACCCTGGGGATCACGTCGGTGCTGGCCGCCGTTTCCCCGGTACTGGCAGGCACCCTTTCCTCCCTGCTCTGGGGCTTTAATTTCATCATCGGCTCCGCGCTGGCGCTGCTCTTCGGGCGCATCTTGGACAAGATGACAGAAAAAGGCATCATTCACCGGGAATACCGCAACAATTACCTCCTCAGCCGCCTTTCGGGCCTGTTTTTCGACCTGATGATCACCGCGGGCATCGCCTCCATCCGGATCCAGGACATTTCCGGTCTCTGGCTTCCCTTCCTGCTTTCCGTGGTGCTGGGCGCCGCGGTTACCTGGTTCTTCCTGAAATGGGCCGCCGGGCAGGCCTACCCGGATTACACCCGGGAGGGGCTCATCTCCATGTACGGCATGCTGACGGGGACCATCGGATCCGGTATCCTCCTTTTGCGCCAGATCGATCCGGAACTGAAGACCCCGGCTGCCAACAACCTGGTCATCGGCTCTTCCTACGGTATCGTGCTCGGCGCGCCGCTCCTGGTCTTCGTTTCCCTGGCCGCCCGGTCCACCGTGATGTGCCTTGTCACCTTCGCCCTTGTCGCCGTGTACCTCTGCGGTCTTTCCCTTCTGATCAGGCGCAGAATCAGCGAATGATCAACGCCGTCTGCAAAAAGGACATAAAAAAGCCCCCCTTCCGGGCGGGTTTTTGCGGACATATTCGCAAACAGCGGATACCCGGCTCGCCGCCGGATATCCGCTGTGTTTTCTGATCTGTCTTATCCCCTATGCTCCGGGGATCGGCGCCTCAGGCTGTTATTCCTGGGCGGGGGCCCCGACGGGGCAGGTGCCGGCGCAGGCGCCGCACTCGATGCACTTTTCGGGATCGATCTCGTACTTGCCGTCGCCTTCGGAAATCGCTTCGACGGGGCACTCAGCGGCACAGGCGCCGCACGCGATGCATTCATCACTGATCTTGTAAGCCATAATGACACCTCCATTAATTCCGCTTTATTGCGTACGTTTATCTTAGCACCCCCAAGGTGGATAAGACAACACTAACTTGTTACCGTATATGGTAAAAAAATATTTCGACGCGCTCATTTCCGCTGATCAGTGTCCAATGTGTGACCGTCTGTGTGTTATCCTCTGATTGCGGAATTGTTCCGCATCAGATTTGACCGAAGGGCCCATCTCCGGGCGTTGCTGCCGCCCCCGGGTCCATTCCCCGCCGGAAAGAGCGCCTCCTCATGTCTCTTTCCGGCCGCCTCCCCGGCATTTGCCCGGGAGGTGTTTTTTTATCCGCCGTAATTCGGCTTTGACGGCACGTCTCAAATGGGGGTATAATCGCCGGTGAAAACTCATCCTGCAAGGAAGGTGATCCATTTGGTCCGGCACGCCGAAATCTCCGACAGGGAGGCGATCCTCCGGCTGTACGAAAACGCCCGCCGGTTTATGCACACCCACGGGAATCCCACGCAGTGGATCAACGGCTATCCCGCATGGGATATGCTGTCCTCGGACATCGCCCGCGGTGAACTGTATGTCATGACCGACGGTAGCGCTGTTTACGGGGTATTCCTGCTCACCGGGGAAGAGGAGCCCACCTACGCCTTCATCTACGGCCGCTGGCATACCCGCTCCCCCTACGGTACCATCCACCGCATCTGCGGGGACGGCGCGCACCGGGGCATCCTCAACGAGGCCTTCAGTTTCGCATCTTCTCTTTACCCCCGCCTCCGGGCGGACACGCACGAAAACAACCTGCCGATGCAGCGCGCCCTTATACGCTGCGGCTTCCGTTTCGCCGGGGTCATTCGCCTGAAAAACGGCGATCCCCGCGTGGCCTACGACTGGCAGGCGGACACATAAAAAAATGGTCCCGGCGTTTTTTCGCCGGGGCCGTCTCTTATCAATCCGTCAGGTCCAGATCCGGAACGATCCGGTACGCGTATTCGGGATGGAGCTTTTTGAGCATCCCCTCCAGATCCCCCACCATGGCGGCCGCATCCCGGACGGAAAAATCCCGGACCACGTCGAAGGTGATCTCCTTTTTTTCCTCGTCCAGACGGAAGCCATGCATCTGCAAGACCCCGGGCATGGACATGACCGCCTCCCGGATCTCCCGCCGAAGGGCCACCACATGCTCATCCCTCATGTTCACGCCATAGATCCCGCAGGTCACGACAGCGCCGTATTTATCATGGATCATCGCGGAAACAGCGCGGCTGAGGGCATCGATGCGGTCGGCCGTCATCCGGTCGTCCACCTCGATATGGACCGATCCGGCCATTTTCCCCGGTCCGTAGGAATCCAGGTACAGATCGTGCACTCCCAGGACCCCATCGAAGCCGCGGATATCCCGTTTGATGTCGGCGGCCTGTCCCGCCTCCGTGCGGCGCCCCAGGATATCCCCCAGGGTCTCCATGGTCATCGTGATGCCGGAGCGGACGATCATCGCCGCGATAGCCGCGCCGAGCCAGCCTTCCAGGTTGACGTTCCAGATCAGGCTGATGCCGGCGCCGACCAACGTGGCAAAGGAGATGACCGCGTCGGACAGCGCATCGGCACCCGATGCTTTCAGTGCGTCGCTGTCCGTTTCCTCGCCCTTTTTGCGGGTATAGGTCCCCAAAGCCAGCTTGGCCGCCACGGCCACGGCGATGACGATCAGGGAAACCGTGCTGTAATCGGCAGCCTCCGGATGAAAGATCTTCCGGACAGATTCGATCAGTGCGCTGACACCGGCCCCCGTCACGATGGCGGATACGATCAGCGCCGTCAGGTATTCAACACGCCCGTAGCCCATCGGGTGTTCCCGGTCCGGCGCTTTCCCGGCCAGGCGGGTCCCGACGATGGTCACCAGGGACGACAGCGCGTCGCTTAAGTTGTTCACCGCGTCCATGACCATGGCCACCGAATGGGCCAGCGCCCCGAAAAGCGCCTTGAAGCCGGCCAGGAGGACATTTGCGCCGATCCCGATCAGCCCGGTGCGCACCACAGTTTTTTCACGCGTCATGCTCATGATATCCCTCCGGTCCATCCTCAAGGATCCTGTACAGCAGGCCGTAAAGCGTCGCGGCTTCCGTTTCATTCAGCTTAAGGCAGCTTCCCACGCAGGCAGGGATCGGCCGAACGCTCGTCTTCATGTCCCGGCCCTTTTCGGTCAGCCCCACCATGACCACCCGCTCATCCTCCTGGGAACGGGTCCGGGTGACCAGGCCTTCGGCTTCCATTTTTTTTAAAAGCGGCGTCAGCGTGCCGGAATCCAGGTACAGCCTGCGGCACAGATTCCCCACCGTCATGCCCCCGTGCTGCCACATGCACATCAGTACGATATAACGGGTATAAGTCAGGCCCAGGGGCTTGAAATACGGCGTGTAAAGGTTCACGATCTTTCTCGCCGCCGCGTACAGCGGGAAGCACAGCTGTCTGTCCAGCCGAAGCAGTTCGTCCTGCGCCGTCATTTCGTCCATGACCCATCGCGTCCTTTCCATCCTGTCCCATGGAACATAAGGATCCCGGGGCAGCCCCGAAAGGCCTGCCCCGGAGAGAATTATTACAGGTTTTTCTCGATCCAGGCGACGTAGTCAGCCTTGGGGCGGAAGCCCACCTGCATGGCTGTCTTGACGCCCTTTTTGAATAGCAGGACCGTGGGGACGCTCATCACGCCGAATTTGGCGGCCAGTTCGTCGTTGTCGTCCACGTCGCAGCCGTAGAAGGCCACCTTGCCCTCCATATCATTGCTGATCTCCTTGAGCACCGGCCCCAGCATCCTGCAGGGACCGCACCAGGTGGCATTGAAGTCCACCACCGCCACGTCGGCGTTCATCGCTTCGGTCATGTCGTTGTTTTTGATCTCTTTGATCATCTTTGTCTGCCTCCTCTTGATTTGTTGTATTGTGTTCACGCAAAGGCAAGGTTTACGCCTGCCTTTTGTCCGCCAGGTAATCCACCAGGCTCAGCGCGGCGGTATTGCCCTGCCCCGCGGCCTTGATATACTGATAAGGCTTGCCCGCGATGTCCCCGCAGGCGAAGAGCCCCGGGAGATTGGTCGACATGTCCAGGCCGACCTTTACGTGCGGGCCGTCGGTCTCCAGGCCCGGCACCAGCTGTCCGGCAGAAACGGCGTCCCTCAGGATAAAGACCCCGTCGGCGGGGATCTCCCCGCTGTCGGTGACAGCTACGCGCTTTTTTCCTTCGGCGCGGATCTCCAAGACCTTCGCACGCAGGACTTCGATACCGGAAGGCAAATGCGTCTCCCCGGGGTAGACCGGGATGTAGGTCACTTTCGCCGCCACCCCCGCAAGGAATTCCGCTTCCTTTTCCTCACGGTCGCTGTAACCGATCACCACGGTATCCTTCCCCCGGTACAAGGCCGCGTCGCAGGTGGCGCAGTAGCTGACGCCCCGGCCCAGCAGGCTCTCCTCGCCCGGAATGGGCCTGCCCTGATTTACGCCCCCGGCCAGGATGACAGCCGAGGCTTCGTACATTTCCCTGCCCTGAAGGGCAAAATAATCTCCCATGGCATACACCGCCGTGATCCTGTCCTCGGTGACGGCAATGTCCATCGCCTCCAGGTGCTCCCTGAACCGGGCGGCCAGGTCAGGGCCCGCGACACCCGGGAAGCCAAGATAATTGTCGATCCTGTGGGCCAGGTTCAGCTTGCGGCTGAGGTCTTTTGAGCCCAGGAGCAGGATGCTTTTGTGCCTCAGTTTCAGCGTCACCGCCGCGCTCAGGCCCGCGGGGCCCGTACCGATGATCGCCGCGTCAAAGCGTTCCATGACTTGTCCTCCCCTTCCCTGCCGGGATCCCCGGCGGACAGTTTTTTACCCTGCGGCGGCCTTACAGCAGCGCCGCGGCAGCTTTTTCCACTTCGCTCATGTCAGCGGTGGGCTCGAAACGGGCGACCACGTTTCCCTTGCGGTCCACCAGGAACTTGGTAAAGTTCCAGCGGATGTCAGGGGAATCCTTGGGGACCCCGGATGTGACCGCCTTCATCATCATGGCCTTGACCCCCTTGCCGAAGCCCTCGAAGCCCTTCTGCGCTTTGAGGAACGCGTACAGGGGCAGTTCTTTCTCGCCGTTGACGTCGCTCTTTTTCATCTGGGGGAATTGGGTATTGTACTTCAGCGTGCAGAATTCGTGGATCTCCGCGTCAGTCCCCGGCGCCTGATTGCGGAACTGGTTGCAGGGAATATCCAGGATCTCAAGTCCCTTGTCGTGATACTTTTCGTACATTTCCTCCAGCTCCCTGTACTGGGGGGTAAAGCCGCAGCCGGTGGCCGTATTGATGACAAGCACCACCCTGCCCTCGAAATCCTTCATGGAAACCTCCGTCCCCTGGGGATCCCTGACACTGTAATCGTAAAAACTCATGGTTTGCTCCTCCCTCGCCAATTGATTTTAACAAATATAATTTTACTCATTATTTACGGCTTGTCAATAGGTTTTGCAAAAAAATATTTGATGCAATATAATTCTTTTTCCTTCCATATATAGATGTAAAAATCGCCTTTCCCGTGCATCCCGGCCCGTTTTATGGTATACTGTCCACGGACGAACTTATCAGGGCCCAGCCCGGGAGGAAAAACCATGGATCCGATGGAACGCGCCAGGCTCCTGTGCACGGATATCCGTGAGAGCCAGGAATACAGGGACTACGCCCGCTGCAAAGCCGAGATCGCCGGGGACGACGGCATCATGAGCCTTCTGAACGAATACGCGCGCCTGCAGATGGAAATGCAGCTTGCCGCCGCCTCCGGCAGCCGCGCAGACGATGTTTCGGTGCAGCGTTTTTCGGGCCTGAGCGCCCTTTTGTACAACGATCCGCGCACCTCCTCTTATCTGCTGGCCCAATTGCGCCTGCAGAAGCTGGCCGCGGATATCCTGCAGCTGGTCACCGCCGCAGCGGATATGGAACTGCCGCACTGAGGCGTTCCCGTCCGGACATACGGAGGCATCCATGTCAGAACACTTTACCGCCCGCCGCAGCGGGCGCAGAAAAGCCCGCGACAGGGAGGGCCAGGCTCTCTTTTTACGCGTGCTGTGGACCGTCCTTCGGCCGGTCCTGATCGCCCTGTGCGTATTTCTTCTGTCGGCAGGCATCGCCATGAGCGTGTGGAACCATTTTGAGCGCGCCTATTTTGCCCCCGCCGATCCCTCCGACTCTCAGGAGATCACCTTCCAGGTAAAGAGCGGGGCCAGCCTTACCCGTGTCGCCAACGACCTGGAGGAGGCCGGTCTGATCCGTTCCGCCTCCGTGTTCAAGTATTATGCCGATTTTCTCGGTCTCAGCCAGAAGATCCAGAGCGGCGACTACGTCCTGACACGCGGCATGAGCCTGGCCCAGATCGCGGAGCAGCTGACGACCGGCGACGGCAATCCCCTGGTGCGCACCATTACCGTGATCCCCGGATGGACGATCGCCGACATCGCCGACTACCTGAAGGGCACCGGCCAGATCTTGGATACCGCGGAATTCCTTGCCCTTTGCCGCACCGGCGCGGACTTCGGCGCCTACTATTATGTCAGCGACATCCTATCATCGCCCGGGAGCGGCGGCCGGCTGTATGCCCTGGAGGGCTACCTGGCCCCCGATACCTATGAGATCTATACCTCCGCCTCGCCCGCGGACATCGTCCGCAAGCTCCTGAGCCAGACCGGCGCCGTCTTCACCGAAAGCGAACACGAGCGGGCCGAAGCCCTGGGCATGACCATGGACCAGGTGATGACCCTCGCCTCCCTCATCGAAAAAGAGGCCGGAGCGGCGGATTTCGCGCGGGTGTCCGCGGTGTTCCACAATCGGCTCCGGCTGAAGATGCCCCTGGGCAGCGATGCGTCGGTGAAATACGCTTCCGGCATCGATCGTCTGAGCCTCTCCGACGCCGACCTCAATTATCACAGTCCCTACAACACATACCTGAGCGCAGGCCTGCCGCCCGGTCCCATCTGTTCTCCCTCCCGTGCCGCCATCCAGGCCGCGCTCTATCCCGACGAGGAGTTCATCTCCGCAGGATACCTTTATTTCTGCACCAAGGAGCCGAACAGCGGCGAACTGGCCTTTGCCCGCACCCTGGAGGAGCACAACGCCAACGTCAACCTCTACGCGCCCCTGTGGCGCGCCTGGGACGAAGCCCACGGCAAGAATCGGTAAAACAAAAAAATATACGACCCCACCAAAAGGAGGAAACGCGATGAAGATCTATGCCTACGATGTCACTGAAGCCGAAAGAGCGCCCTTTGAGGCCGCGGCACGCGCGCTGAACGTGCAGATCGACACGACCGACGCCCTTCCCACCCCCTCCAGCGTGTACGACGCCGACAAATATGACGCCGTCACCGTCTCCGACCGGGTCAGGATCGACCGGCTTCTGCTGCGCTGCTGGAAAAACGGCGGCGTCAAATACCTGTCCGTCCGCAGCGAGAACGTAAACTGCGTGGACCTGGACGCCGCCAGGGAAACAGGCATCCGGGTGTGCCGTGCCGGCGGGGATCCGGAGAGCGTGGCATCCTTCGCCCTGATGCTGATGCTGATGTGCCTGCGCAGGTACAAGGAAGCCCTGCGCCGCGCCGGGGCAGGCGATTATTCCCTGAACGGCCTGATGGGCAGGGACCTGAAGGATCTCACCGTGGGCGTCGTCGGCACCGGCCGGTCCGGCACCCGGGTGATGCAATTGCTCGCCCCCTTCGGCTGCCGCATACTGTGCTGCGATCCCAGGCAGAACGAAACCGCCGCCGAGCTCGGTACCTATACCGAAAAGGAAGAGCTGTACCGGGAATGCGACCTGATCACCTTTCACGCCAGCCTCACGGAGGAAAGCCGCCGCATGGTGGACGAAGGGGCGCTGTCGCAGATGAAGAACGGCGTGATCCTTATCAACTGCGCCAACGGCGAACTGATGGACGCCGAAGCGCTGACCGCCGCCCTTGAAAGCGGCAAAGTGGGCGCTCTGGGCATGGATGTGTGCGAGGAAGGCGAGGACCTGACCCGGGCCGTATATCATCCCGACCGCAACAAGTCCCGCACCTGGACTTACCTGAACCAGCGGGACAACGTGGTGATGACCCGCCACCTGGCCTTCTATACCGACTCCTCGGTGGCCGCCGTCGTCCGCACCGCGGCGGAAGACCTGGTCAGGCTTTCAGAAAACAAGAAATTCGACAATCGGGTCCTGTAAGGACCGCATCCCCCGCGTCCGGGGTTTTTCCTGCCTTCGCCGAAGCCTGGCGCCGTGCGAAGCTCTCAAATACCGAACCGATCCCGTAAACAGGAGAAGCCATGATCACAGTCAGCAACGTATCCCTAAATTTCAACGGCCAGAAGCTTTTTTCCGGGGCGGACCTCAAATTTCTCCCCGGGAACTGCTACGGCGTCATCGGCGCCAACGGCGCGGGCAAATCCACCTTCCTGCGCATCCTTTCCGGGGACCTGGAGCCAACCACCGGCCAGGTCATCATCCCTCCCGGACAGCGGCTCTCCACACTGAAGCAGAACCAGTTCGCCTATGACGCCTATCCTGTCCTGGATACCGTGATCATGGGCAACCAGCGCCTGTACGACATCATGAAGGAGAAGGAGGCGCTGTATGAAAAACCCG
>JAFWWK010000200.1 GCA_017523615.1 Clostridia bacterium | reverse complement strand
GCGCCGAGTGCGGCCAGCCGACCAAGGTTCCCTTCCAGCCGAGAGAAGATCGTCCGGTCTATTGCAGCGAGTGCTACGCCGCCCGCCAGCGCAGTTAATCGAACAATCCGAACAACACAAGGGCACTCCCTCCGGGGAGTGCCCTTTTTGAAACGCTTCGGGGATCCCGGGCTTTTTTCTTCGGAAACGGGCATATTCTATGGAAGAAAACCCTGTAGGTTTCCGTTTCATTTTTTGGGTTTGACCGTCCCGGTGCACCCCAAGCGGGCATTGCCAAATCGGGTCCGGGAGCGTATACTTTTTTTACCCGCCTGAAAAGCGGCGATCATCCGGAGGGAGAAAAAGAAAATGGATCAGTTCAATTACGGAGCGTTTGACAATTCGGCCGCCGCGGCGTATCCGGCGGATCCCAGGATGCTGGTGGGCCAGCTCAGGCAGAACATCCAGCAGGCCATCGTCGGAAAGGACGACGTGATCGAATTGCTTCTGATCGCACTGATCTGCCGGGGCCATGTGCTGATCGAGGACGTGCCCGGCGTAGGCAAGACCACCCTGGCCTCCGCTCTGGCCAGGAGCATCCAGTGCACCTTCAAGCGCATCCAGTTTACGCCGGACGTGACTCCCTCCGACGTGACGGGCTATACCATGGTGAATATCAAGACCGGCGAGACCGAATTCCGCCAGGGCGCGGTGATGAGCCAGATCGTCCTTGCGGACGAGATCAACCGCACCTCCCCCAAGACCCAGAGCGCGCTCCTTGAGGTGATGGAGGAGGGCCAGGTGACCGTGGACGGCGTGACCCATGCGCTGCCCAGGCCCTTTATCGTGCTGGCCACCCAGAACCCGGTGGAGTTCGTGGGCACCTATCCCCTGCCCGAGGCCCAGATGGACCGGTTTATGATGCGCATCCGCATCGGATACCCCTCCGTGGAGGAGGAAATGGACATGCTGGAAAAGTACACTGGCCCCTCCTCGCCGATGCAGGTCCTGAATCCGGTGTGCTCCTCCGCCGCGATCATCCAAATGCAGGACACGGTCGGGACGATCTATACCAGCAGCGAGGCGCGGAGCTACGTGGCCCAGATCGTGGCGGCCACGCGGCAGCAGGGCACCCTCCAGCTTGGGGCCTCGCCCCGGGGCGCCATCGCGCTGCTGCGGGCAGCCCAGGCCTCGGCCCTGCTGGGCGGAAGGGATTACGTGCTTCCCGATGACATCCGCAGGATGGTCGGGCCCGTTCTGGAGCACCGGCTGCTGCTGACACCCGAGGCGAGGATGAAAAACATCACCGCCGCCCAGGTGCTGCAGGCCATCGTTTCCGCCATTCCGGTGCCCGGAGGAAGAAAATGATCACACGCCGACTTTGGGTCGCGCTTACTTTTACCGCCGCCCTTTACATTCTGGGCCTGGGGCTCGGGAAACAGATCTATTACTTTGGGGCGGTACTTTTGACGCTCGTGATCCTGCTGGCCCTGCTTGCCGTGACGACGCTGAAGGCGACGCTGCGCAGCGAGACCTTCTTTCGGGAAAAGGAGGTCCTGCGGGGGGAAAAGGTCCACATGGGCGTGGACATTTCCCAGAGCTGTCCCTTTATGGCTCGGACGGTCACGGTGCGTATAATCAGGGGCGGCCGGTCGGATGAGACGGAGATGTCCGTGCGTCCCTTCCGGACGGATTCCATGCAGGTCAACTTCCCCGCGGAGCATGTAGGAATGGAGCCTTTCGGGGTGGAATCCGTGACCGGCGGGGATCTTTTCGGCATGTTCCGCGTTTCCTGCCGTCCAAAGGAAAAATGGACCGTCGCGGTGCTTCCCAGACCCTTTGATATCGAAAAGCCCACCTTCATGGTAAGCGATGAAGGGCGGTCCGCCCTGAAGCTTTCACAGGAGGATTATACCTCTCCCGAGGATACCCGCGCATATGTTCCGGGCGACGCCATGAAGCGGGTGCACTGGAAGCTGAGCGCCCGTAAGGGTGATCTGACGGTGCGAAGGTATGAAACGCCCGCACCCCCGGACACGCTGATCCTGATGGATAACGCAAGACCGGGGCCCGTCGAAGGGGACGGGGACCGGGTGCTGAGGGACCTGCTGTGCGAGACCTGCGCCGCCGTGGCTGACCTGCAATTGAAGGACGCGAGTCCCGTCAGGGTGCCGATGTATGGGGAGGCGCCGGGGGAATTCGTCGCCGACGATGCGTCCCACAGCCTGCTTTTGCAGGAAATGCTGGCTGCACAGCCCTTTGACAGCGATTTTCCTTTTGAAAGAGTCCTGCAATTGGAGCTTCGGCGGATGCGGCGCACCGGCGCCGTGATCATCGTGACGACAAGGCTGTCGCCGCCCATCGTCGAGGGGATCATCTGCATGCGCCGGATGGGGCCCAGCGTCAGGCTGTACCTGACGTCGCTTCGGACGGAGGAGGATCAGGTGCGGGACATGGTGTCACGACTTCAGAACCATATGGTGGAGGTCTGCTATGTTACACCCGCTTAGGAAAAGGATCGGGGAGGGGCTGTGGGATCTTGCCGTATCGCTTTTGATCTCCTTCAGCCTGTCAATGCTGTGGTCGCGCGCGGTCCTCTCCGAAGGGCACGCGCTTTCCGTTCTTATCCGCTGCGCCGCGTTCATATGTGTTTTTGTGCTTGTGGACAGGCTTCCCGGAAAGGTTTGGAAACCGATTTTTTATTTCCTGGTCGCCGGGACCGGAGCAGGCCTTGCTTTTTTCGGCATCGGTCCGGTTTTTGAAATGATCCAGGGCTGCAAGGCCCTGTTCCTCCAATGGGCGCTTCTAACGGGAAATGCTGTACAGAACGCCGTTGTTTACGCATCATTTTATACCGAGGATCTAAGGACCCTGATTTGCCTTGTTTTCAGCGTCCTGGTGTTCGCCCAGGTGAAGGAGGACGCTTTCGGGACCTGTGTTTTCATGTTTGCGGTTTTAACGGCGCTCCCTTTTATGATGATCCAGTTCCCAAATTATCCCGTGCTGACTTTCAGCCCCACCGAGGGCGTGCGGATGGCTGCCCCCGGAGCCGCGGGGCTTGTGATGATGTTGGGCAGCCGGGGCGGGAAGCGTCCCGGACTTCTGCCCGTAGCGGCGCTTTTGACAGCGGCGGCGCTGTTTCTGGCCCCGGCTGAAGGCACTGTAGATCCGGAATTGAACCGGATGGCGGAACAGGCTTCATGGTATGGGCAGGATCTTTTTTTCACGGGTGAAAACCGGTCCGCTTTTTCAATGGCTTCCACCGACTATATGCCGCTGAAGGACCGCTTGGGAGGGAGCGTCCGCAAAACCTCGGACCCGGTAATGATGGTGACAACCAACTCGGAAGGCGACCTGTACCTGAAGGCTTCCTCATGCGATACCTATACCGGTTTCGGATGGCAGGATACCCTTTCTGACAGGGGATATCTTTTCAACGGCCCATTAAACGGGGCGGCGAAGGAAAAAGCGTTCGGGAAAAGCCAAATAATGGAAACCCCTCCTGTGACTGTCAGTGTCCGGATGCTGCGAAGAGCTTCCACCACCGTTTTTTCACCGCAGAGGATCCTTTCCTTTAACGGCGGCAATGACAGGATGGTCCTGTATTTTAACCGGATCGGCGAACTGTACATCACACGGGATATGGAACAGGGTGACGGATACACTGTCACATGCCTGACGCCAGGTATAAATGACGCGAGATCATATCTTTCCGGACTGAACGGTAAAAAGGACAGTCAGTGGGAAGATATTTGTTCCGATTACCTGAATGTTCCCGATTCCGTCAGTCCGCTGGTACAGGATATTACCATGGATGTTATCTTCGGGATAACAGATCCGTTGGACAGGGCGGTCGCCATCAGGGACTATTTAAGGAATGAGTACCCATATTCTCTTCAGACCGGTACGCCGGACCCCAATGAGGATTTTGTATCATGGTTCCTTTTGAAGGAGAAAAAGGGCTACTGTACGTACTTCGCTTCCGCGATGACCGTCATGTGCAGGATGGCAGGCATTCCCGCAAGGTATGTGATCGGATATGCCGTTGTTCCCCCGGAGGATGGTACTGCCACCATAACAACGGCGGACGGACACGCTTGGACGGAGATATACCTTGAAGGTTTCGGATGGCTGACTATGGACGCGACCGGGTCTTTGGATAACGGGAACAATGGAAAGGACGGCGGCAATTCTGAAACGGACGACCAATGGGAAGTGACTGCACATACGCCCGCACCTTCTGCGGCGACAACGTCAGGACCGGCTCAAAGAGGAAATAAGACAGAAGAACCAAACGGGAATAACGAAGGAGCTGCACCTTCTCCGACGCCGACAGTTACTCCATCGCCTGCCCCTGGATCGACAAAAGCTCCTAACGATACTGGACCGGTAGCGACATCGTCACCGGAAAATAAGGAACATCAAACAAGCAATAATAACGGGATACTCGCCGCTGTCATCGTCTTACTGTTTTTGCTTATTCTTTGCTTTGCCCTTTATATCATGTATCATTTATACACACCGGCCTATAAGGCAAACAGGCATCCGGATGAGGCGGCGAAAATATACTATGGTGCGGCATTTAGGATCTGCCGGGAAAAACACGGTGAGATCATGGCATCGGAAACATGGCCGGAATACGCGGAAAGGATCGCTGCTGATAACGGATCAACTCAATTAAAGAACGCGGCCAAGGATTTTCAGGCTTCGTTCTACAAAAAGGACCACACACCCGATATCGACCTGGCTGTAAATTTCTATAAGGAAATGTGGTCTTCCTGCGGTTTACGCATTAAAGGAAGGATCATACTGAAAAGGATCCTAGGAAAATAACACAGATGCCGGCCCTCGTGGCCGGCATTTGATTTACCTGTTATGTTTCACGTGAAACAGTAAAGGATCTGTCATTTTAAAATAAATGAGTGCAGGGAAGTTGTGTTTCACGTGAAACAATCGTATGACAAATGACGCGGGAATCAGAAAAAGAATAGAGGACCATTATATAAAGTAGAAATAACCATAATCTTGACATTTTTCGACTGTTCAGTTATCATAAAATCCATTGCGAGGAAGGGAAGCGATTGAAATGAGCGAAGAAAAAAAGACGTTTTATCTGACGACGCCGATCTATTATCCCAGTGGGAATATGCATATCGGACATACTTATACCACCGTGGCTGCCGATACCATGGTCCGTTTTAAGAAAATGACAGGGTATGACGCTTACTTCCTGACTGGTACGGACGAGCACGGTCAGAAGATCGAACGTAAAGCAAAAGAAGCGGGCATCACGCCGAAGGAATATGTGGATCCCATCGTCAAAACCACCAAGGAACTTTGGAAGCTGATGAATGTGGATTATGACGATTTTATCCGTACGTCGGAAGACCGGCACGTGAAAGCTGTTCAGAAGATTTTTAAACAGTTCTATGACCAGGGCGATATCTATAAGAGCGCTTACGAAGGACAGTACTGCGCCCAGTGCGAAGCGTTCTGGACACCGACCCAGCTGAAGGAAGGGAATATCTGCCCTGACTGCGGACGTCCCACGGAGACCGTCCAGGAAGAAAGCTATTTCTTCAAAATGAGCAAGTACCAGGACTGGATGATCGATTACATCCGCGAACATCCGGAATTCATCCAGCCCCAGTCCCGCGCCAACGAGATGATCAATAATTTCCTGAAGCCGGGCCTCCAGGACCTTTGCGTCTCCAGGACCAGCGTCAAATGGGGCGTGCCCGTGGACTTTGATTCCAGGCATACCGTGTACGTATGGATCGACGCGCTGTCCAATTATATCACAGCCCTGGGTTATACGTCTGAGGACGACAGCCTGTTCAAAAAATACTGGCCCGCGGATGTACACCTGGTCGGCAAAGAGATTGTCCGCTTCCATACCATCTACTGGCCCATCATGCTCCACGCCCTGGGCCTGCCGCTGCCTAAACAGGTGTTTGCCCATGGATGGCTGCTGTTCGGCAATGATAAGATGAGCAAGTCAAAGGGCAACGTCCAGTATGCCCAGCCCATCGTCAGGCGCTACGGCGCGGACGCGCTGCGGTATTACCTGATGAGGGAAATGCCCTTCGGCGCCGACGGCAATTATACCAACGAGGCGTTCCTCACCAGGATGAACGCGGACCTGTGCAACGACCTGGGCAACTTGGTCTCCAGGACGGCCGCCATGATCGAAAAGTATTTCGGCGGCAAGGTACCCGCCCACGCGGTTTGGCAGGAGCCGGACCAGAAGCTGATCGCTATCGCAGAAGCGCTGCCCGGAGCGGTGGAGAAGCAGATGGACGCCCTCCAGTTCTCCCAGGCCCTCACCGAGATCTGGAAGCTGGTGGGCGAATGCAACAAATACATCGATATCACCCAGCCCTGGGTGCTTGGCAAGAGCGAAGACCAGAAGGAACGGCTGGGGACGGTGCTGTACGTCCTTGCTGAATGCGTGCGCTACATCTCCGCCCTGATCTGGCCCTTCATGCCTTCCACTCCCGCCAGGATCAACGCGCAGCTTGGCATATCCCAGGACCTGACCGCATGGGACAGCCTGAAGGCTTTCGGCGCGCTGCCCGCCGGAACACAGGTGAAAAAAGGCGAGGCGCTGTATCCCAGGATCGACGTGGCCAAGGAAGCGGCGGAACTGGCCGAGGAAGCCCTCGCGTTCGCAGGCGTTCCCGCGCAGAAGCCCGCAGCGGAAGCGAAAGAAACCAAGGAAGATAAAAAACCGCAGGCTAAGGAACAGCCCAAACAGGAAATGCCCGAGGGCTGTATCGGCTTTGACGATTTTACCAAATGCAAGATGGTCGTCGCCCGGGTCGTGACCTGTGAAAAGGTGCAAAAGAGCGACAAGCTGCTCAAATTTGACCTGGATATCGGCACCGAACACCGGACCGTGCTCAGCGGGATCGCGAAATATTACCAGCCCGAGGAATTGATCGGCAAAAACTTGATCCTCCTGGCCAACCTCAAGCCCCGCAAGATCATGGGCGTCCTCAGCGAAGGCATGCTCCTCTCCGCCATCACCGAGACAGACGGCGTCGAGACGCTGCGCATCCTGACCGTCGACAGCGTCATGCCCGCAGGATCCGAAGTGGGTTAAGGGCGAAAAAAAGAAAACGAAGCTGAGGGGAGCGGGAAGAGAGCTTTTTGAAAAAAGCCCCCTTCCCGCTCCCCTCAGACTCCCCTCACCCTTCCCGCAAAAACTTTTGATCGGGCGGAGGGGGAAAGGGAAATGGAAGGTCGGTTGTATGCCGCTATTTTATAGTAGGAAATGATGTGCCGTATGGGAATGTCCCTGTTGTCATATCCCTGCTTCCTTAGACTCCTTTCATTCAACCAACAAAAAATTATTGGGAGTGGTGATGTAAAGGAAAAATCTATTTGACAAATGGTATATAATGGCAAGAATGACGTCGGGGACGGTTCTGTTTGACACTTTATATGCTTTCTGCACGGTCCATCGGTTGATCCCCGTTGGCTGTTCGATCTGCCGCACGTTCAACCCCGCTTTTTTCAGCTTCCTCAGGGCCTCGTTTCTCTTCACACGATCCATTTCCTGCAGCGCTGTGCCGCTTTTCACGGCCATCTGTTTGTGGATCACTTTCAGCGCCCACTCGTCGTCGTGTTTCGGCGGCATATATTCCAGGCACTCGTCCTCGTTCGCTTTGTCGATCCATGCTTCGTACGCTGCTTTGTGCCCAATGATCTCTTCCAGCGCACCCGTATCCACAAACGGTTTTCTGTTCCCATACAAGGCATAACTGCTCCAGCGGCATTCCGATGTCCTGCAGATCCCGGCCTTCTCCGGATCCCTCAGGATATACCGGAATATCGTCACCAGAAATGCGTCATCCTCGACTTTTCGCTCCTGTATCGGTCCTGGAACAGATGTCCTGTTCGTTGTTATTTTTTTTGAAATACCAGGAATACCGCACGCCCGGCTTTTTCATCAGCGTCGGGCGATCATTGCTGACAGCGTAACACAGTGAATGGCGTTTGTCAAATAGAACCGTCCCCTATGACACAAGTGACCTGTCTGCAAATGGTTGACAATGAGCCTGGCCTCCATGGTATACTGAACTCGAAAATGAAATGGGTGGGGGTAAGCATCCATGAAAAAAATCCTGTCCCTGATCCTGGCCCTGACGCTGATCGCCTCCCAGATGCACGCTCTGGGGGAAGAGTGGGCATGTCCCGCCTGCGGCCAGCAAAATAACGGCAACTTCTGCGCCAATTGCGGCACGGCCCGGGCGGATGGCTGGACGTGCGCCGTGTGCGGCGCCGTCAATACCCAAAACTTCTGCACCAATTGCGGCGCGTCCAAGGCCGCGGGCTGGACCTGCCCGGAATGCGGCGCTATGAACGAAGGCAATTTCTGCGCCCAGTGCGGCCAGAAAAAGCCGGACCTCCAGAAAGAGGCTCCCGCTCCTGCCGCGCCCACCCCCGTTCCCCTGGTCCAAGGGGCGATCATCGACCAGGGCGAATGCGGCGACAATGCGTATTGGGAATTGGATGAAAACGGGCTGGTGGTCATTTCCGGCACCGGACCCATGTGGGATTATGGACGACTCCCCAAGGATAAGACCAGTCCTTTTGATCCATACAAGACAGCGGTGAAAGCGGTTCTGATCCAGGAGGGCATCACCTCTGTGGGCGCAGGTTTGTTTTATGAGGCAACCGAACTTGAAACCGTTATCCTGCCCGCTTCCCTGATTTCCATTCAAAAAGAAGCCTTCTATTCCTGCTCCAGCCTGAAAGAGATCTCCCTGCCCAGGGGCCTGGAGGAAATCGAGAGGGATGCATTTGTCAAATGCGCCTTGGAATCCGTCTCCATTCCCGCCAGCGTAACGACGATGAAATCTTTTGTGTTCGGCACGTGTACAAATCTGCGCAGCGTATCCATCAACGGATCTATTACCGTCGATAATGGCATTATCAGTTGGTTCGCTGGATGCACGAAGCTGGAAAACGTGACCATTTCGGAGGGATTGACCACTCTGCCCATGCGTATGTTCGCAAACTGTACATCCCTGCGGGAGATCACGATTCCCGCCAGCGTTACCGACATTAGGTCCGAGGCGTTCGGCGAATGCACCAGCCTGCAAAAAGTGACCATCCAGTCCGCCCGCCTGCAAATCCATAACGAAGCGTTTGAGGATTGCGTTCGCTTGACATCCCTCACCTTCACGTCTCCGGTTCAGTCCCTGGATCTGTACTATAATATCAAAGCCTTTGATAATTTCAGCGAGGCGCTGGACTATTTTCTGGAGCATAGCAGGATCAAGCGGTTGGAAGGCATTTCCGGGAAAGAAATTCAGGATTTCGCTAGTATCATCCGCGCTGATTTTGTGGACATCAACACCGGAGCCCTGGTCACTCCCAGGCCGACGGTCCGCACCACGCCCAAGCCCACCGCTACCCCCAAGCCTACCGCTACTCCCAAGCCCACCGCCAAGCCCGTAGATGACATAGAAAAGGAATTCCAGGAGGCCCTGGAAAGCCTGACTTGCTTTGAGCGGATCCGCACCTATTATCAAAGCACGCTGGGCACCATGGACGTATACGGTACTGATGGCGGGAACAGCTCCAACCTCTGCCTGAACATAGTGGACTTGGATCACAATATCATTACTCTGACAGGCATTGCTTCCGACGGGAAATGGTATAACGCCATTTGGATGGATCTGACCGATGACCAAATGATCAACGCCTTGGTAATGGCCCTGGAAAACGACGCCTTTTTCCGCCAGGGCCTGGGAAAAAATAAAAAATACGCGATAGGGCTCGTCCTGGATGAGGATACTACGATCGTCATCGATTCCACGGAAAAAGCCCAGGAAGTGCTGAGCGCGCTGCTTAATTGACCCGTCCCGCCCTGTGAACAGGGGAAAAAAACAAAGGATCTCCTTTCGCCCTGCTGGACGGGAAACGTCCGGGGGAAAGGAGATCTTTTTTATTCCTGCAACGGAGCAGTGACATCGGGGACGGTCCTTTTTGACACGTTTTTATGCTTTCTGCACAGTCCCGCGGTTGATCCCTGTCAGCCGTTCGATCTGCCGCACGCTCAACCCCGCTTTTTTCAGCTTCCTCAGGGCCTCGTTTCTCTTCACGCGATCCATTTCCTGCAGCGCTGTGCCGCTTTTCACGGCCATCTGTTTGTGGATCACTTTCAGCGCCCACTCGTCGTCGTGTTTCGGCGGCATATATTCCAGGCACTCGTCCTCATTCTCTTCGCTGATCCATGCTTCGTACGCCGTTTTGTCCCCAATGATCTCTTCCAGTGCCCCCGTATCCACAAACGATTTTCTGTTCCCATACAAGGCATAACTGCTCCAGCGGTATTCCGATGCCCTGCAGATCCCGGCTTTCTCCGGATTCCTCAGGATATACCGGAATACCGTTACCAGATACGCGTCATCCTCGACCTTTTCGCTCCTATAACGGTCCTGGAACAGATGTCCTGTTCGCTGGTATTTCTTATTGAAATACCAGGAATACCGCACGCCCAGCTTTTTCATCAGCGTCGGGATCTGTTTCCCGGCATCATACAGCAATAGATGCACGTGATTTTCCATCAGGCAATAAGCGCAGACGGTCACCTGCAGGTCCCGACTGTATCTTTCCAGCGAATCAAGATAAAACGCGTAGTTTTCCTCCTCTTCAAACAGCAGCTGCCTGCCTATGCCTCGTACGATCACATGCATAAATCCGCTGTCGCTCATTTCCCTGGCCTGCCGTGCCATACTGTCATCCCCTTTTCATTTGTTGGCAATAGCATAGCATATCAAAACTCGATTGTCAAACAGAACCGTCCCCGATGGCATATGGGTAGATTCGAGGTTGTAAATCAATTTTCTATATGATATAATATGGCATAATTACAATAACAGTAAGGTGGAATTTGGTGTGAAAAAGATTACTGTCATGATAATGATCTTGACTGCGCTGATGCTTGCGTTGTCAGTTTCCATTGTAAAAGCAGAGGCGGTCCCATCTGGGAATGAAAGCACCATTGGTAATAAAGATGCTACTTCAGCAAGCGTCGTCTTCAGTGGTACATACAGCGGTGTACAAGCCATACAGCAATATATTTATCTGCCGAAAGGGACTTATCATTTGACTATAGAGTCTATTGAAAGTTCTGATACAGATGCTGATGTCAGTCTAGTAAATTTTCTGGACGACTCAGGGAAAAGCATCCTGATGGTAAAGACAAGACGAGATATCCCAACGGATCGAGACATCGAGTTGAGTTCTGATGTTGCAAGTGTCGTAATGTATGCATCAGACAACTACCCTCGTTCATCGGGGGATGAGTTTATATTTTATTCGATCAATATCTATAAAAGAGATGACCCCCAGAAGACGATAATTGAGCCTTTGCTGAACAGATTCGTTGATCCGGAAGACTTACTCCCAGAAAAAGCAAGCGAAACAGTCTATGGTATTACTTACAACCTGATTGAGAAAGGTCATTACATTGTTTCAGGTACGGCAACAGCTGACAACACATGGTTGAATATACTAAAATCATTGGATGCACTGCCAGACGGTTTTGAATCCGGAAAGACATATTACCTGCGGTACTTCTGTGACGATCCACACTTAATTGTGAAAGTGTTCACCTATGATGCTGATCTGAAGGAAACAAAAATCGCAACAACAACGAAGAGCACCGAGATAACCTTGCCGAATGATGCCGTTGGTTTGAATGTTCGTGTAGTTAATGAATACGCAGATTGGACGTATCTGAACATCCATTTCGAAATAGCATTGTTTGATTCTGAGAATTATCATATCAATGAAATAAAGGCATATCAATGGGCTCCGAGGCCAATGCTGACTATTATTGATGACGATGGGAAAGATGCTTTCAGAAGAGATATTATGCCAATTGTAATTGAAAAACACACAACCATTTCCTCTTCCGTTCCTGCTCTTTACCCAGAATTCAGGGAAAGGACAGAGGCATATCTGGAAGCCAAAGAGAAGTTCATTTCAGGAAAAATCACAGAGGAAGAGTTCAATGCTGTCAAACAGCCCTACGAGGCAATTCGCGTAAGACTCGGGCGCGAGAACGACGCTGAGGATTTTGGTATGACCTTTATGGGCTGGAAAGAAGTCATGGAGTGTTATAGTAATGGATGTGAAATCCTGTGCCATACATACAGTCATAACCTGCAACTTCAAAAACTCAGTGAAGAACAGATTCAACATGAGTATCAAATGGCGAAGAATCTGTTTGAAATGCATGGGATCCCGGCCCATGTGCTGGTTTATGCCGGTAATACGGGTGCATACCCTCAAATCCGGAGTGCCTGCTCCAGGGTCTTTGACTATGGAATCTATGCAGCCGGTGACGTGATCAACTATGCTGGTGGTGATCCGTACAATATAAAACGTTTCGGTGTCGCCAACGATGGAAAGATCATCACATGGGATTGGGATACTATTCAGCCGCAGTTAGATGCGCTTGCCGCCTCAAGAACCGGATGGATGGTGTGGACAATTCATACATCAAGCATGTATTGGGGACCTGACAAGGCTGACATCATAAGGAATGTAATCGATTATGCACAAAAATTGAATCTGCCTATCGTTACTGCCGAATATGGTACACAATCCTATTTCGGTAATCCACGGCAATAAAGCCAGTTCAGACTAGCTTCGGTGTATTACATCACCTGCGCATACACGGAGCTGTTATATTATGGATACTACAAAAGGTAGTGGAACAGGGAAGCCACATGGACTCAGAGCGTTCTCCCGTGACATCGGGGACGGTTCTGTTTGACAATCCACGGTCATCTGTTTACGCTGGTTTCGGGAGTCAGAGGGGTGTCGGCGCCATGACGCCAAACAGTCCGGTGAAGTGGGAACGACTCCGAACCTTTCAAAAGGCAAAGCCGTATCTCGTCGGGAATCGTTCCGATGGCGCGGCACCGTACAGGCGGCCCCCGCCCTTTGTCCGAGGTCCCGCTCATCGCCGATTCGGGGTGCAGGGGCAACGCTCCTGCCGCGGGGTCCGGGGCCGCGCAGGCCCCGGGTCGCGTGACACAAAAAAGGCAAAAAGAAAAAAACCGCCCTTTCGGGCGGCATCCGGTCATTTCGCATGCTTATAGCGCCAAAGGGGCGTCTGAGATCGCATGGGACGGCATGACGTGCTCTGCGCGGCAGAGAAAAGCGAAGCACGCGGCATCTCAAATTGGCTAAACCAATTTGAGCTGAGTATCAGTTTCCGTATATCTCCAATTGACGCTGTGCTTCCTCGCTTCCCAATGCGGCGGCAAGCCTGTACAGTTCCATCGCCCTGTCCATGGACTGCTCCACGCCAAGGCCGTTAAGGTAAAGGTAGCCCAGGCATTCCAGACCGTCCGGGTCGTTTTGGTCCGCCGAAAGCTGATAGTATTCCGCGGCCTTTTCGTAGGAAATATCCACGCCGAGGCCAAACTGGTACATCTGTCCCAACCCCCACTGTCCTGCCGCGTTCCCCTGATCCGCGGCCAGATGGAAGTATTCCAGGGCTTTGTCATAGGAAAGTTCCACACCGTCGCCGTATTCATAAAGCAGGGCAAGATTTGCCTGCGCCGCGGCGTATCCCTGATCGGCTGCCAGCTGATAGAGTTCCGCGGCTTTTTCATAGGACTGGGGCACGCCGTCGCCGTATTCATAAAACAGGCCGAGATTCGTCTGCGCTGCGGCGTCTCCCTGATCGGCGGCCAGCTGATAGTATTCCGCGGCTTTTTCATAGGACTGGGGCACGCCGCAGCCCTGTTCATACATCCAGCCCAGATTGCCCAGCGCTCCGCTGTGTCCCTGCTCCGCTGCCGCGAGATAATATTTCAGGGCTGCGCCGTAGTCCTGTTCCACACCGACGCCGTTATCATACAGCCAACCCAGGTCATACAGTGCCGGGGCGTTGCCCTGTTCCGCGGCCAGACGGGTATATTCCATGGAGGTTTCAAGGGACTGGACTACGCCGCTGCCGTAGAAATACATTTCGCCCAGCATCTGCTGTGCGTCGGCATTCCCCTGTTCCGCGGCCGGAAGCAGGTATTTCAGCGCTTTTTCATAATCCGGTCCCGAGATAATACCGAAGTAATATATACTGCCAAGCCAGGCCTGGGCTTTGGGATCCCCCTGGTCCGCGGCCATGGAAAGGTATTCCACGGCTTTTTCATAAGATCGTTCTGTGCCCGATCCATAGAAGTAGCAGCCCCCTAAAATGAATTGGGCTTCAACGTTTCCCGCGTCTGCCGCCAGCTCGTAATAATGGAAAGCGGTGTCATAATCTTCTTTCCGGAGCGCTTCTTCCGCAAGCTCTATCCATGCATGCACGTCGTCCGTATTTTCCGATACGGCGGACATGACCAAAGACATCAGCAGCACGGTAATAACCAGACAGATCCATTGTTTCGGGATTTTGTTCATGGTTTTTATCCTCCAGATACGCATCTCAAATTGGTTTAGCTAATTTGAGATGCCGCGTGCTTTGCACGCTCCATGCAGCGCAATGCGCTGCATGACGTCCCATGCGATCTCATACGCGCCTTCGGCGCTATTAAAACAGCATTAGCTGTTTTAAGATGAGATCCGTATGAGTCAGTATGCTCAAAATGAACGCCGGAAAGGGAAAAGCCGCCCTCCCGGGCGGCGGTCGATCAGTATTCGCTGGCGGTGGGGAGGAGGTATTTCTTGATCGCGGCGACGATCTTGTCCGGGGGGGCGGATTTGAAATCGACGTCGTCCGAGGCCTTGATCCCGCTTTCCACCGCGGAATCGAACCATTTCAGGATGCGCTTTACGTCGGTGCGGCTGTTATCGTACCGGATGGAGAGGGAGCCGGTGGTCTCGTCGATCTCGGAGCTTTCCACCCCGGGCAGGTAGGCCATTACGTCGGCAAGGTAATGCAGCTGGTTTCCCGCGTGCTGCTTGATCAGCGGGAAGGAGGCAAACCTGAGCTCGCAGTGGCCGTCCCTGTTGGAAGTCAGCTGCGGCTTCAGGACCTTGCGGACAAGGGTTTTTTCAATAAAATTCATAGGCATCTCCTGTTTTGAAGAGGCAAACCTTAAAAGAAAGCCTCACGTGATGTTTGACTGCCGGCGGAGCCGGTATAGATTCGATGACTGCCATCCCGGGCCCGGCGGGGCACGGAGATAAACTAATATTATCACATCATTATTGGAAATGCAAATCATGGAACGCCGCCGGCATCGTCGGATTCGGGGAAAAAACGAATAACGGCAAGGGCGGGCGAAAAATGAAAAAAGAAGTGAAAAAGACCGGCGTTCTATTGCGCTTCGCCCCGCGGTGGAATATGATAAGGACGTGATACGGCCGCCGCCGGCAAACGGCGGCGGGCTGGACGAAGAAAAACCATCAAAGGAGTGAGACATGCTCAGGATCACCGGTGTGGCCCTGCGCCCGGGACAGGACGAATCGCTTCTGCCCCGCCTGGCGGAGAAGAAGGCGCGCCTGAAGGCAGGGGACATCCTGTCCTTCACCGTTGTGAAAAAAAGCGTGGACGCCCGCAAAAAAGAGGACGTCCATCTGGTATATTCCCTGGATGCTGCCGTTCGGGACGAAAACCTGGCCCTGAAGCACTGCGCCCGGGCGTCCTGCACCCCCGTGCCGCCCAGGCCCGTGCCCGCGGCCGCGCCGGTGATCCGGAAAACGCCCAAGAGGCGGCCGGTGGTGGTGGGGCTTGGCCCCGCCGGGCTCTTTGCGGCCATGACCCTTGCCCGGGCCGGCCTCAGGCCCCTGGTGCTGGAGCGCGGCCAGGCCGTGGGGGATCGCCGCAGGACCGTGGAGCGCTTCCATACGGTGGGCGAGCTTGACCCGGAATGCAATATCCAGTTCGGTGAAGGCGGCGCCGGGGCGTTTTCGGACGGAAAGCTGACCACCGGCATCAAGGACCCGCGCTGCCGGTATGTCCTTGAGACCTTTCGGGATCACGGCGCGCCGGAGGAGATCCTCTTCCTGGCACGCCCGCATATCGGGACGGACCGTCTGCCCGGCGTGATCGAAAGCATCCGGAAGGAGATCGCGTCCCTGGGCGGGGAGGTCCGCTTTTCCTCAAGGCTCAGCGGGATACGCACCGCGGGCGGACGGATCGAAGCGGCCATGGTCCGCGGCGCGGAAGGGGAGGAAGAGGTGCCCTGCGATATGCTGCTTCTGGCGGTGGGGCACAGCGCCGACGACACCCAGATGATGCTGTTCGAAGCCGGGATGCAGATGATGCAGAAGCCCTTCTCGGTGGGCTTCCGCATCGAGCACCCCCAGGATGTGATCAACCGGGCCCAGTACGGCAGCTTCGCTTCCTGGGACGCGCTGCCGCCGGCCGAATACCACCTGTCGGCGCACCTGAAGTCCGGCCGGGGGGTGTATACCTTCTGCATGTGCCCTGGCGGACAGGTGGTCGGCGCCGCGTCCCGGCCGGGCGGGGTCTGCGTGAACGGCATGAGCCCCTACCTGCGGGATGGTGAAAACGCCAACGCGGCGGTGCTGGCGGACGTACGGTGCGACGATTTTCCCGACGCGCATCCGCTTTCCGGCTACCTGCTGCAGCGGATGTGGGAGGAGCGCGCCTTCCGCCTGGGCGGAGGATGTTACCGCGCCCCGGCCATGAAGGCCGGCGATTTCCTGGCGGGCCGGGCTTCAAAGGATCTGGGCGGCTGGGTGAAGCCCACCTGCAGGCCGGGTGTGACGCCGTCGGACCTGCGGGAAGCGCTGCCGGAGGGGATCGTCGGGGACCTTAAGGAGGGCCTGAGGATCTTCGGGCGGCAGCTGAAGGGCTTTGACCACCCGGAGGCGGTGCTGACCGGCGTGGAGGCACGCTCGTCCTGCCCCGTGAGGCACGTCAGGTGCCGCGGCGGTGAAAGCAGCATCGGCGGGGTATGGACGGCCGGCGAAGGCGCGGGCTGCGCCGGCGGCATCATGAGCGCGGCGGTGGACGGCATCCGCTGCGCCGAGGACATGCTGAAGGTTTACGCGGACCGGGGATATTTGTAAAAAGACCCGCGGACGCGAAAGGCGTTGCGCGCGGAAAGCGTCCGCAGATCATAAAAGGCGATCGATGTGAAACTTGATAAAGGAGTGGATGGAATGAAACGTTTTTCTGGCTTCCTGGCGCTGCTCATGGCGCTGGCGGTGCTTTTTGCCTGCGCCCCTTCGGTTTCCCTTTCGGAGACCTGGGAGGAGCGGGTGCTTAAAGCAGCGGATACCCTGGAGGAGGACGGGAGCTATACCGACCTGGACCACGTGGCGGCGTACCTGGTGTTCTACGGCACCCTGCCGGCGAATTACATGACCAAGGCCGAGGCGAAAAAGCTGGGCTGGAAAAACAGCCGGGACCTGTGGGACTATGCCCCGGGCGCTTCCATCGGGGGCGACGCCTTCGGCAACCGTGAGGGCCTGCTTCCCAAGGGCGACTGGTATGAGTGCGACCTTTTCTACGCTGGCGGGGAACGGGGCGACCAGCGCCTGGTGTATAACGACGAGGGCGTGGTGTATTACAGTGGGGACGGATTTAAGACCTTTGTGCTGGTCTATCCCTCGGACGAGGAAGCGCTGATCCCCAACGCCGCCGCGGAAAAAGAGCCCGAGGCGACTCCGGAGCCGACCGCGGCCGCCGGCATCACGGTGGACAGGGACGGCACCTACTCCGACAAGGAGCATGTGGCGCTGTATATCCATCTGTACGGAAAGCTGCCATCCAATTACATCACAAAGTCAAGGGCCCGCTCCCTGGGCTGGCAGTCCACGTCCTATGACCTGTGGAAGGTGGCCCCCGGCTGTTCCATCGGCGGCGACCATTTCGGCAATTACGAAGGTCAGCTGCCGACGAACACCACCTACAGGGAATGCGATATCGATTACAGCGGCGGGAACCGCAACGCGAAGCGCATCATCTACGGCGCGGACGGCAGCGTCTGGTATACCGAGGACCACTACGAGACCTTTGAAAGACTGTACTGACCGGAAGGAAGGATAGAGATATGAAAAAAGTATGGATCGACTGCCGCTCCTGGCGGGACAGGGAAAGCGCCCACGAGAGCCTGAAAAAGGAGCTTGGATTCCCGGAGTATTACGGACGCAACGCCGACGCGCTGTATGACCTTCTGACCGAAAAGGACTTTGGGATCGTCCTGTACCATGCCGCCCAGGCGAAAAAGAACATGGGAAAGGAATTTGACCGCATCGAAAAGGTGATGCACGACGCCGACGCGCTGGACCGGGTGTGGGAAGGCACCCCCTGGGGCACAAGGAGCGCCCGGGCGGAGGAAGAGGCCCGGGAAAAGTGCGCCGCCCTGGAGTCGGTTTCGGACGAGGCGGACAGGGAAAAGGTCCTGCGGGGGATCTTTGACCGGCTGGGCGCGCGGCCGCGGGTGGAGCATGGCTTCCGCTGCTTGGACGGCAGGCACATCCGCGCCGGGGACGACCTGGAGATCGGCTGGGACGTGACGATGCTTGACAGCGCTCCGATCCTCCTGGGCGACCGGGTGAAGATCGGCTCCGGGGTGCTCTTTATTTCCTCGGACCCCACGGTGGACGGCGGCGAGAGCACCATGATCAGCGTGGGCAGCGGCGCGCGCGTCGGATCCCGGTGCCTTATCCTGCCCGGCGCCGTCATTCCCGAAGACGCGGTGGTCGCCCCCGGGACCGTGGTGAAGCCGGAATGAACGGGAGTATTTTGATCGCCGATACCACCCGGGAAGAGCGAGAAAAGATCGTTGCGGATTCCATCGGGAACATCTCCGGGCTCTGCGACGGCTGCAGCCCGGGGATCATTGAGATGTACCAGGATTATATCGACGGGCGGAAGGAACTGAGGGAGATCAACGCCGAGTTCCGGGCAAGGTATATGTCCGGCGCCGAAGGGCCTGAACGCGGCGGATGCGTCATGGGGGAATGAATATGAAGATCGGCGTTTTATCCGATACCCACGATCTTCTCCGGCCTGAAGCGATCGATGCGCTTCAGGGATGCGATACGATCCTCCATGCCGGGGATATCAGCAGCCGGCGGATCCTTGATAAGCTGGAGGAGATCGCCCCCGTGAAAGCGGTCCGCGGCAACAACGACGGGGAATGGGCTGAGGGCCTGCCGTTATTCCTGGATATCAGTCTGGGCGGACTGAGGATCTATATGACCCATAAAAAGAAGGACCTGCCTCAGGACCTGGGCGGATATGACCTGGCGATCTATGGCCATTCTCATCGGTACGAGTCGGTCTGGCAGGGACCTGCCGGAAAGGGACGTACCCTGCTGCTCAATCCCGGAAGCTGCGGACCGCGCCGGTTCATGCAGCCGATCACCATGGCGATCCTGAGGATCGAAGCGGATGGCTGGGACGCCAAACAGATCCTGATCCCCCACGCGGGAAAAGAAAAAATGCCGCAGATCGACAGCGGCAATGTTTACGGGCAGATAGAAATTGTGATCCGTGACACGGAAAAGGGGCTGGGTGTCGATTCCATCGCGCAAAAGCGCGGATTCGACAGGGAACTGGTCGAACAGATCGTCCGGCTGTATGTGACGCATCCCGGGGTGACGGCGGACGGCATCATGACAAAAATGGGGCTGCTTGGGAAACTCTGAAAATCTCCCGAATTATGTGAAAGACCCCATCCGGGGAAGACGGATCACGTCGCGTTCAGGTCGGCGACCGTCTCTCCCTGCAGCAGGGCGCAGGGGATCAGCCGGGTCTCGCTGCCCGCGGTGTTGGGGCGTTCCACGCATTCGATCAGGCGGAGGGCCGCCTCCCGGCCGATGGCGTCGGTATCCTGGCGGATGCTGGTCAGCCGGGGATGCAGGCGCTGGGAAAAGGAGATGCCGTCGAACCCGGTAAAGGAGATGTCCTTGCCGATATGCAGACCGCGCTGCATGGCCGCTTCCATGGCGCCGATATAGGCGTGGTCGTCGGGAAGCATGATGCAGGTCGGGGGATCTTTCAGGTCGAGCATTTCGTTGGTGACCCGGTAGGCCGCCGTCGGGTCCACATACACGCCTTCCTTTACGATGATATCCGCGCAGCTGACGCCGGCATTCTCCAGGGACCGGTAAAACCCGGTGATGCGCTTTTCGGTCACGCTGGAATTGCGCTGGCCGTGCACAAAGGCGATGTGCCTGTGGCCGCGGGAGATCACGTAATCCGTCAGGTGCTGCATGCCGCCCACGTTGTCGGAAAGGATGGAGGGCCAGCGGTTGAACACGTGGTCGATGGTGACGCAGGGAATGGCGCTTTCAACCAGTTCACGGATGCCGGGAGAGCTGAAATCCACGCAGGCCAGGCATACGCCGTCCACGTTGCGGTAGCGGCAGTGGCTCAGGTAGCTCATGGCCGAAGCGCCCAGGTTGCTGCTGATGAAGGTGATGTCGTACCCCCGGGATTCGGCTTCCATTTTGAAGGCGTTGAGCAGTGAGGCGAAAAAAGGATGGGTCAGGCCGCTCTGGTATTCGTCGACAAACAGGACCCCCAGGTTGTGGGACCGGCTGGTCTTGAGCGCCCGGGCCGTGGCGTTGGGAAAATAGCCAAGCTCTGCGGCGGCGCTGATCACGGCCTGGCGGGTCTCGTCGCTGATGTCGGAATACCCGTTGAGGGCCTTGGAGACCGTGGATACCGACAGCCCGCACGCGGCGGACAGATCGCGGATGGTCACGTGCTTCATGGCTTCACCTTCTGCGGATACGCGGCCCGGCTGCGGAAAAACCGGCCGGGGACCGGGATGTGGATGTTTGCTAAACCGTTTTCGATTTAATGATAGCAAATGTATGGCTGAAAATCAATAGCCTGCGGGGGATGGCGGGCTGTTTTTTTGTATTCTTCCGGTATATATTGGCCTTTTAGGCGAATATAAAAAAATATTCTTGCAGCTCCCCCTTGCGTTTTTCCGCCGCATGCCGTATGCTATCCAGGAAAGAGCCATTTTTGACATGCCTCTTGCCTAAAACGTTTTCGATTACAATTGGGAGGTGTTTCCATGGAATACGGCCACTACGACGACAGGGCGCGGGAATTTGTCATTACCCGCCCGGATACCCCTTCTCCCTGGATCAACTATCTGGGAAGCGAAGCGTTCTTCACATTGATGAGCAACACATCCGGCGGCTACTCCTTCTATAAGGACGCGCGCCTCCTGCGTGTGACCCGTTACCGCTACAACAACGTGCCGATGGACGACGGCGGCCAGTACTTCTACGTCAAGGACGGCAATACGGTGTGGAATCCCGGCTGGCGTCCGGTGAAGACCCCCCTGGACGAATACGAATGCCGCCACGGCATGGGCTACACCTCCATCACCGGCAAAAAGAACGGCCT
>JAFWWK010000199.1 GCA_017523615.1 Clostridia bacterium | reverse complement strand
TCCCAAATGGATGAAGCTTGCCAGGGACCAGTTCAGCATCCTGACCGCTGAGAACGAGATGAAACCGGATTCTGTCCTTGATATTGCTGCAAGTATTCGCCTGATGAAAGAAACGGGGGATGAAACAGCGGTCGCGGTCCACTTTGACGCCGCGAAAAACCTTTTAAGATTTGCGCAGCAAAACGGCATCAAAGTACACGGACATGTGCTTTTTTGGCATTCGCAGACGCCGGAAGCCTTTTTCCATGAAAGCTATGACAGCAAAAAGCCCTATGTTACAAGGGAAGTCATGCTTGGTCGAATGGAGAACTATGTAAAAAGTGTCATGACATATCTGGAAGAGAATTATCCGGGTGTCGTTGTCTCCTGGGACGTACTCAACGAGGCCATCGACGACGGGACTGCCTGGCTAAGAAACAGCAACTGGCTCAAGGTCGTGGGCGACGATTTTCCGAATCGGGCTTTTGAATACGCGCGCCGGTATGCGCCTGAAGGGACGCTTCTGTATTACAATGATTATAATACCGCCATGACAGGTAAACTGAAGGGCATTGTCAGGCTTCTGAACACCCTGATCCCCGACGGTAATATCGATGGCTACGGTTTTCAGATGCACCATAGGGTCGGCTCTCCGACGCTTCAGCAAATCCGTACCAGTGTGGATACCATTGCGGCCCTGGGCCTTCGTCTGAGGGTCAGCGAGCTGGACGTCGGGGTGAGCAATAACAACGAAACGTCCTTCAAAAACCAGGCGAAGTTTTACGCATCCATAATGAAGATCCTGAATATCTACAGCGAGCAGGTGGAAGCAGTCCAGGTTTGGGGGCTGACTGACAGCATGAGCTGGCGGAGAAAAGAATTTCCGCTTCTGTTTGACAGCCAAGGCAATCCGAAGCCGGCTTTCTGGGCAGTGGCTGACCCGGATTCAGTGAAATAAGAAAACATATGCAGATCAGAGGACGGATGGCCGCAGGCCTCTCCGTCCTCGTTTCAAGTTTGCAGGGTTTTTTATACCTTTGGGAACCTGTGGCATTACGGGTCATAGGTGTAGCGCCCTACCAGCCTAGGAATGCCGTTATACAGGCCGTAGACATCCGCGTAGACACGGTAGCTTTCCCCGACGGCCCATGTGTCTGTGGAACGGTTTTCAAGCAATACCTGCCTGGAAGAAGAACTGTCTCCAGTCTCCATGATCGCCAGCTGAGGAGAAGAAGAAATGATGCTGATGATCTTGCCCTTACATACATAGATCTGTGACGTGGCGACGCGTGTGGAAATGCTTGAAAGCAGCTCGGAATAGTTCCATGGGTCAAGACCCCAGGCTTTACGGGTGTAGTCCTTCGCAGGCGGAACATAATAGACGTCATAATTGACCTCTGACGGCTTCTTTCCCGGGAATGAAGCGACGATCGTAATGGTATTGGTACCTATGACGCTGAATTTGGCGTCAAAAGAGAATTCTCCCGTTAAATTGAGTTTGGAAGTATCAAGGTTTTCGTACGGAGTCAAAACAGTGATCGTGGCTCCGGGGAGCGTCGTGGCTGATATGGTCATGGTCGCGTTTTCATTGGTGGAACGGTTGTCCAGCGTTTCCGAAAGGTCGAGTGGTATATCCTGTACGGCACGGTAAATGACCACCGTGGTCGTACTTTCACGGTAATGCTGGCAGCGGGTCTTGATCTCAAAATAGTTATTCCCGATCGGGGAAATGATCGCGTTATAGGAGATCAAGCCGTCCTGGGTACTGACCAGGGAACTGAGATCTTCGCCGTTGATGGTGACCGTTGAGTTTTTTTCCACACGGAACTGGATACGGTATGTTTTTGTAGAAACCTCGGTATAACCAGTATCCGGTGATACCAGGACCAAAGGGGAAGCCGGAACGGGGACCTGGTAGGTGTAGGGTTCAAGAGCGACCTGTTCGCCTGAACTGGTTTTTAAAAAGGGTGTTATTGTCGCGGTGACTTCTTCATCGACGACCACGTCTTCGTTTTCGTACCAGAAGGAATCCGGCACTTCGATGGTCGCGTATCCGCCAGTTACAGTATAAGGAGTATGAAGCTCCTTTATATAGATGATGGCTCCTTCTTCTCCGGGGATCTTGATGGTGTGTGCGGCGTTTTCCCCGAGAATGGAGGGGGAAAGAATGACCCGGGAAGAGAGAGGCGGTTCCTTGGAGGAATGGATATACGGGAGATAAACCAGGTGATAGCAGGACAGTCCGGCTGCCGCAAGAAGCAGGAGGATAACGAATGTGCGTACGATCCTCCTGCGTATCCTGCTGCGAGGGAGGCGAATGGCCACAGCCGGCACCCCGTCGGCATGCCGGTTGTCTACGTTGTTGTAATAAGTCTGCGGCTGGGCAACATCCATGGTGTAATAATCATCATAGGGCCCGTCATTCATAGAGGATTGGACCCGGCGGGCATTTGGCCGCAGTTCGCCCTCGACGTCGGCGTCGGTGTACCTGAAATTGCGCGGCATTCGATGGCTGGCCGGTTTTCGGCTGTCGTCAAACTCGATATTGCGGGCAGACGGAGCGATCCCCCTGGATGCGCCGGATTGACGGAGAGAACGCTGCTTTTCCCGGCCTGACTCCTTGCGCTTGCTCAGGTTTTGCATCTCCAGGGCCAGTTCGTCCTTTGCGTCGCGCATGGACGATTCCTGTCCTTCATCGCTTATGCGGACATAATTCTTCGGGCTGTTGTTGTTGTGAATGAATTCGTCCAGATCCGAGGGCTGTTCCGCAGGCAGGGTATAAGGATCCTGCGGCAGAGGAGTCCCGCATTTAAAGCAACGGGGAAGAGTGTCACGGTTCCAGCTTCCGCAATTGGGGCATTTCATCTGGGTAAAATCCTCCTGAGGTTTATCCCGGCTCGGTACGCAGCGGTACATCCGTGGGATGCCATTCATTTTATTGAACGGGATCCCCATCATCGGAAGGTGTCCGGATACAGGTATTCGCAGTTTCTTTTACAAATCCTGCACCGAGGCGGAACATTTACAATTGGCACCTGATTGTGCTATACTTGAATTCCCAATATTATTGTGTGGGACGGAGAAGCAGGGCATGAAGCTGACTGATGTTCACGGACCGGAAGATATCCGGAATGCTGCGGACGGTGATCTGAAGGAACTGGCGGAGGATATCCGCCATACCATTGTTAAGACTGTTTCCGTCAACGGAGGGCATTTGTCGTCCAACCTTGGCGCTGTTGAACTGACCCTTGCATTATATCATATTTTTGATTTTAAGAAAGATAAATTAATCTTTGATGTCGGACATCAATGCTATACCCATAAGCTGATCACCGGCCGCAGGGATCTTTTTGATACGATCAGGAAGGAAGGCGGGATCAGCGGTTTTCCAAGGCAGGATGAGAGTGCCTATGACCTTTTCAATACCGGGCATTCATCCTCAGCCATTTCCTTGTCGCTGGGACTTTGCCGCGCAAGAGATCTCCGGGGCGGGAAAGAACACGTGATAGCCGTGGTAGGGGACGGCGCCATGACCGGCGGGATGTGCTATGAGGCTCTGAATGACATGGGCAGGGGTATCGGCCGGATGATCATTATCCTGAATGACAATGGCATGTCCATATCCGGAAATGTCGGGGCGCTGTCAGATTATCTGACCTATATGCGGATCAGCAAAGGATGGCAGCGGTTCAAGCATTCTTTTTCAAAAACCCTCCTGAAGGTGCCTGTCGCGGGTAAAAAGCTGCACGGCATATTTCAGCGGATGAAGGATCATATCAGGAATATTTTTGTTAACGACAGGTTTTTTTCCTCCCTTGGGATCCGTTATCTCGGTCCGGTGGATGGTCACAACATCAAGTACCTTTCCGATCTGTTCCGCAAGATCTCCGATTTTGACGAACCGGTCCTGATCCATGTGATGACCAAGAAAGGACGCGGTTATCTTCCGGCCGAGCAGCATCCCGAACTGTTTCACGGGATCGGTCCCTTTGATATAGACAGTGGAAAGCCGCACGAAGAAGAAAGTATGACTATGGGAAAGGCTGCCGCGCTGCTCTTGAAAGACCTGTGCAAAACAGACGGAAGGATCGTGGCCGTGACCGCAGCCATGACCTTTGGGACCGGGATGACTCCCTTTGCGGAGGCTTATCCAGATAGGCTGTTTGACGCAGGGATCGCGGAGGAGCATGCCGTAACGATGGCAGCCGGTATGGCACGCGGGGGATTGAGGCCTTTTGTCGCGATCTATGACACTTTCCTGCAACGCGCTTATGACCAGATCCTGGAAGATGTCTGTTTTCAGAACCTTCCGGTCACCTTTCTTCTGGACCATGCAGGGCTTGTTTCCGGCGATGGCGCCAGCCATCATGGGATTTACGGCCTGAGCTTTTTACGGTCGATCCCCGGCATGCAGATCTTTTGCCCGAGATGTGAAAAGGAACTCAGACAGATGATCGTTTGGAGCCTGTCTCAGGACAAACCCGCTGCGATCCGCTACGGAAAGTCCATGCCGGAAGGACAAAAGGTTTATACCCCTTCTTCCTTTGTCCCGGGGAGATGGGAAAAACTGGAGGATGGCGGGGATGCCTGCATCGCCGCGGTCGGAGGAATGGTCCATTACGCCCTGCTTGCAGCCGGCCTTCTGGAAAAAGAGGGGATACATGCGGAAGTCATGAACGCATCGTCCATCTGGCCGTTGGATGAAGGTTTCCTCGGGGCGCTGTCGTCAAGTAATATCCCGTTGTTTACAATGGAAGAAAACGAAAGGACCGGTGGGTTTGGAAGCACGGTGACCGCGCATTGCCTGGACAGGGGGCAGACGCTTCCCAGGCATGTCTTTGCGCTTCCGGACGATTATTTGCCCCACGGCTCCAGGGAAACCTGCTTCAGGCGGAACGGATTGGATCCGGAATCCGTCGCTGACCTGATCCGGAGGATGATCTGAAATGAAAGAAAGGATCGACGTATATCTGTTTCGCGTCGGTTTTGCATCAAGCCGGGAAAAAGCGCAGGCATTGATCATGGAAGGCCGTGTGTTCATCGGAGAGAAAAGGGTGGACAAAGCTTCGGAAACCGTGGACGAAGACTGTGCGGTGCAGGTCAGAGGAAACGAAGACGCTTATGTATCCCGAGGGGCCTATAAGCTGGAACGCGCCTTTGAAGTCTTTAAACCGGATGTGTCCGGCAAGGTGCTGCTGGATATCGGGGCGGCGTCCGGCGGGTTTACGGACGTGCTTCTTCGCCATGGCGCGGCACATGTTTACGCCGTCGATGTGGGTTATGGACAGTTTGACTGGAAGCTGAGGAACGATCCCAGAGTCACGCTGATGGAGCGTACGAACGCGCGCCTTTTGAGACCGGAGCAATTTGATTCGATGCCCGACGGTGCGGTCATGGATGTCTCGTTTATTTCCACGCGCCTGATCGTTCCCACACTTTTGCTTCTGACGGGAAACAAAGGAAGGATCATTACGCTTGTCAAGCCGCAGTTTGAAGCCGGGAAAGGCGCTGTGGGTAAAAACGGTGTCATACGGGACCCGGAAACCCATCGCCGGGTCCTAAAGGAGATCCGTGATTTCTGTCCGCCGCTTTTCTGTCATGTGGAGGCGTTCACCTATTCCCCGATCCGCGGCCCGAAGGGGAACATCGAATTCCTGGCGGATATCAGGCCGGGGCTGGGCGACGGACCGACGGAAGAAGATATTCGGAACATCGTCAGCGAAGCGCATGAAAAAGCACGCTGAAGGTTATTTGCGCTTGCCGCAGCCGGACATTATGGAGAAGATCCGCAGCCGGACGTGTCACCAGAGTGATAAAACGATCAAAAAGGAGCTGTGAAGAAAAGGATTGAAAAACCCGGAGCTTTACAGCTCTTTTCCAATAACAACACAAAGGAACAAGGCCATGGTTAAAAAAGCGTATACTTCCCCTTTCCCCAACTGAAGGACCTTTGGGGCAATCAAGCTGCTGTCATTTTTTTCATTTTTCGGTTATGGTATTTATACGGGTTATGACCAAGAACAACGAGAAGAAGTTCGAGTTTTACCCATCGAAGCCCTTTTCCTCTCCATTAGCGGAACAAAACAGTCCATATCCGATCTGTGCTGGAATACATCTGCCACAACAATATACTCGTCCGCCACTCCTACCTGAATGTTATAT
>JAFWWK010000198.1 GCA_017523615.1 Clostridia bacterium | reverse complement strand
TGGTTTCCGGTGAATAAGTACACTGATGTTTGTGCTCTCTGTACTTCAGTTTCTTACGGGTAGAGTCTATCTGAGTTTCCGACTTCTTTTTAAAGCATATTCGCACGGGATATAGTTTCCCGGCGTTTTCTCCTCGTTCTTTTCTGGCATATGCGTTAAGCTCTCCGGCGTCTTTTCCTTGCATGTACGAAAGAAGATCTATCGGTTTTCCCTCAGCATCATACGGTTTGAACCCATTGATCCTCATTCTGACAATGAACTGACAGCCCTTCTCTATGCAGTATTCTATGCCGGTTACATTAGAATATATTCTGTCCGCCAATACCAGGTCGCCTTGGACTAATTTAAAGTTCCGCAGATGCTCTCCGACTTTGTTGCTGGTTATATTATATAACGCTGCATGCATTTGCATTATATCCAATGCAAAATGAAGCCGATATGTCCTGCTTGACCTCCCTTTTTCTTTTACATCGGAGGCATCCACTGCAAGTATTCGATATTGCTTCAGTTTTTCGGGTAATTCATATCGGATCAGCCCTTTTTTCTCTTCCTGAATCGCTGTCAATATCCATTTAAACCATTCTGTGCAATTACTGAAACGCTTCATAAACGCAACGTCGCTGATGTCTCCAAGTTTCGCGATCTTTGATATCTCGCTTACTTCAATCAGTGAACATCCCGTGAGAAGATGAAACAACGCCAGCATCATTAAATCGTTGGGATCCTTTATACCTCGATTTCTCACTATCGCCTTTGTTGTATAGCATGCCTCCTCATATCCTTCCGGCATCATCCGCAACAAACTCGCTACACCAACCATTTCCATTCGCTCTTTTCCTCCCGTACTGTTCTACGGTCATTATAATTGGTGTATTGATTGTTGTCAAGTTTAAGTTAGTGCTTATGGGGCAACGCCGCTGCCGCGGGGTCTCAGGGGCCGCGGAGGCCCCTGAAAAGCAACGGACCGCAGCAGGAAAATAAAAGGGAACATCCCTCCGCTTTATGGGATCCGCCCCCCGGAAATAAAGCCGATGGCCTCGGCGAAGCAGCGGTTCAGTTTTGTCCAATCCCTGTTCCTGTCGTCGGGCATGGCGTCGCACAGGGCTTTCTGCCTGGGAAGCTCGTCCCGGATAAAATCCCGGACCTCGGGGATGTGGGGATTGGATTCGCCCTCGGTGGTGGTTTTCTTTTTTTCCAGCAGGAGGGCGATGGCCGACCTCAGGGCCGGATCCATATCCGTTTTAAGGAGATCGTCGAACAATACGGGAGGCGCGGCGTGGAAGCGCTCGATATACTGGGCCGCAAGGAGGGGGCGAAGGGCGTAGAAATACTTTTTGTACCGCACGGTTTCCCCGGTGAGGTGCTCGGCCCAGGTTTTACGGGCTGTCCCGTAGTAATGGTAAACGGCCGCCTTTTGAGAAAAATATCCTTCGGCGACGCCCCGGACACGGTCCCAGGCGTCCGTTTTTTTGTACACGATGGGCGAAGCGCTCCATTCAAACAGCGTCGCGTTCCCCCGGGCGATCTGTCCCAGGGCCTTTTTCAGGTCCCACCCGTTGATATCCAGCACCCCGTCGTCCTTCCACTCGATCACGTCCCGTATTTCGTCGATGCGGATATAATCCTGCGCCGGACGGACGTAGATAAAGCGCACATCGTAATCGCTGTCCGGGGAAGCGAAGCCCCAGGCGCGGCTTCCCGATTCCGCCGCGTACAGGATCCGGACGTTGTGGGCGGATTCGATCTTATCCAGTTCGTTCAGGATGGTTTCACGCGTGATCATTCGAAGTCCTCCATGACGGCGCGGCGGTTGATGCGTTCAACGAAGGCGCCGACCTTTTCCATATCCGGTTCGTCCGGCAGGGTGGTATCCCGCGCCGCTTCCCCGAACCTGTGTTCGTACATATCCAGCAGTTCATAAAATTCCGGGGACATGGTGCCGTCCCGCAGCATGTATTCTCCATTCCGGATCTTTACAAGCAGGGGCAGGTCGTCCTTCCGGTATGTGACGACCTTATGCTTCTCAAGGATGTCGATGCCGGTCATCAGCAGGCGGATCAGGTGCATGGCGTGCTTGTTCAGGTGGTTGTCGTCTTTTTTGTGGTTCCGGTGGCCGATCTTATCGTAATCCCTCAGGACGCAGCGGAGCGTATCCAGCATGCCGCACAGGTCCCGGAGGGGGAGACGCGTGTAATCGGTATCCGCGAAGATCTCGGTCTCCATCCCCTCCGTCATGGCTCTGTCGATGTACAGCCGGATGCTTCCGGAGCCGGCGCGGGCGTTCCGGCGGCAAAAGTCGTCCATGGCGTTTTTTACGGAATTGAGGATGTGCTTTTCCTTATCCGGCTGGGGCAGCGCGTCCCGGGCGAGGGCGTTCTGCAGGCGGCGCAGCTGCGCGCTCGCGTATCCGCCGAAGGACCTGACCGCGCGCTTTGAAAGGAACATGGCGCTGTTTTCAAGAAGCGCTTCCCCCAGGGGCGAAAGGATCATGTACTTATCCGTGGGCAGGCCCAGCACCTCGCAGCAGCTGGGGTTGCATTCCAGGAGGAGTTTGACGAACTTGTTGAAGCCGTAGACCACCGTATCGGTCCCGGCGTCGGTGTACTGCTCGAATTCGGTCAGCCCGAGGATGTCGGAAGGCCGCTGCAGGGCGACTCCCCGGAAATCCACGTCGCTGCCCTCGCGGTCGGTGCCGTAGCCGTAGCTTCCGGACAGGCCGAGGACCATCACGCGTTTTCCCAGGTGCTCATTGTTCCTGAGAAAATCGTATTCCGGCCCGGCGATCAGTTTTTGAAAATCAGGCGCGGCCATCCCGAAAAACTCCTTTCCGCCCGGAGCGGTCCCTTTGCGAAACGTCCGGGCCGGGATATTTACAATAAACAGTATACCATGGAACAGTGCGGCGCGGGGGTGACATTTTCCGAAAGGTTTGGTAAAATGCGGTCATGTATATATGCAAGATCGCCTCTTTGGAGGAAATGGAACAGAAATGGGATTATGAGATCGCGCAGCATCCCGGCGAGGTCAACTGGACCGTCTGGAAGGGAGAAGCGATCGAGGGGGCAAGGACGGGCCGGTCCGTCCCATATTACGGCGTACTTGACGGGAGGGTCATCTGCGAAGCGACCGCGGCGCCGCTTTCCGGCCTGCCGCAGGACGCCGAAGGGACGGATGGGCGCCGGACGGCTGAGCTTTGCGCCTTCCGCACCATTATGGAATACCGCGGGAAGGGTTATTTCTCCAGACTGATGGCCTTCATGCTGGAGGACCTGAAGCGCAGGGGATACGTGAAAGCGGTTGTCGGCGTGGAACCGGGGGAGAAGACCAACCGTGATATCTACCGCCGCTGGGGGTTTGACGAGCCCGCCGGCACCGGGACGGAGACCTATCCGGACGGCACGGTCATTACCGTGGAGTTTTATTCAAAGCGGCTCGGATAGGGGCCGCCTGAGCGCGATGCTATGCTTTCCGCCTCCCCGAGGGCTTCGGGCCCGCGCGGAGGATGGATACGGCGACGCAGACGGCCAGGATAAAGGGGTAGAACATCAGCGGAATGATCGAAAAGCCGGTAAGGCCGGTCAGGTTCGCCGCCACCAGCAGCTGCGCGCCGTAGGGGATGATGCCCTGCGTGATGCAGGAACAGGTGTCCAGCAGGGAGGCGGAGGTCCTCCGGGGAACGCCGAACTCGTCGCTGATATCCCGCGCGATTGGCGCGGCGATGATGATGGCAAGCGTGTTGTTCGCGGTCGCCGCGTCCATGAAGGCCGTCAGCAGGGCGATCCCCAGCATGCCTCCCCTTTTGCCCCTGACGCGACCGCGGATGAAGGCGAGGATCGCCTCGAACCCGCCGCCCGCCCTGATCAGGGCGGATATGAACGCCACCAGGACGGTGACGGCCATGGTTTCGAACATGCCGGCCGTGCCGTCGCGCATCGCGGCAAAAGCCAGCGTATAATCCATCGTGCCAAGGCCGACTCCCGCCGCCAGGAACAGCAGGATGCCGATCAGGAGCACGGCGAACACGTTCATGCCCAGGACGGCCATGACCAGCACAGCAAAGTAGGGCAGGGTCAGGATAAAACGGAAATCGTGCCGCTCCACGAAGATCGGTCCGTTGCCGATGGAAAGAATGATCAGAAGCACGAGGGTCGCCAGCGCGGCCGGGAGGGCGATGCGGATATTCGCCAGAAATTTGTCCTTCATCCCGATCTCCTGGGTCTTTGTGGCCGCGATGGTCGTATCGGAGATCACCGACAGGTTGTCCCCGAACATGGACCCGCCGACCACGGTGGCGACGCACAGGGGCAGCGGAAGCCCCCCGCTTTCGGCCGCCGCCGCGGCGATGGGGGCGAGCACCGTGATGGTCCCGACGCTGGTGCCCATCGCAACGGAGATCAGGCAGGAGATCACGAACAGCCCCGGGACGGCAAACCTGGGCGGGACCACGTTCAAAAGCATATTGGCCGTGTTCAGGGCGCCTCCCGCCGCGCCGGCGACCCCGCTGAACGCACCGGCCAAAAGGAAGATCATCAGCATGACGGCGATGTTGTCGTCCCCGAGGCCGCGGGCGCAGATATGGATCTTTTCGTCGAAAGGCACTTTCCGGTTCTGCAGGAACGCCGCGGCCAGCGCGATGCCGAAGGCGACCGGCACCGAGGTGACGTAAAAGCCCATCCCGCCCTCCACGGGCCGGATGTATTGGAACCAGATCCCGTTCCCCAGATAGATGGCCAGGAAAACGGCCATCGGCAGCAGCGCGGCGGCGTTCGGACGCGGGCCGCGGCCGTTTTGCTCCCTGGGCAGCGTGCTGCCCGGCTTTTCTGTGCGCGACATCGAACGAACCCTCCCCGGCTGCGATGTTTTTTCAAGTATATCACCTCTTGTTCGGCCTGTCACTTTTTCCGTGACGCTCCGTTTCGTATCCAAAGGAGGAATTATGGATTTTGACGCGTTTGTCAGTGATATCCGGGAACACCATTGGAATGTGTACGGTGCGGAAGTGTATTGGCATGGCTGCCTGATCCATGCTTTCGGCGACACCCGCGGCGCGCATGAGATCTATTCCGTCACCAAATCGGTCCTTTCCGTCGCGATGGGGATCGCAAAGGACCGGGGCCTGATCGGGTTTGAAAGGCCGGTCACGGAATATATCCCGCCGGAATACCTTGCCGGCGTCCCTGCCCGGCGGAAGGAGGCCTGGGAAAAGATCACCCTGCACCGGCTGATGACCATGTCCGTCACGGGCCTCCCGTTCCGCCCGGAGGGAGACGACTGGCTGGAGTTTTCCCTGGGGGTCCCGATCCCCCGGCCGGAAGAGAGGGCGTTCCATTACAGCAATATCAGCGCGTACCTTGCCGGGGTCGCCCTGACACAAGCCGTCGGGAAGGACGCGGGCAGGTTTATCGAAGAGGAGATATTCGCGCCCCTGGGAATTGAAGACCATGCCCTGGGCAGAAGCCCGGAAGGGTATTTCTACGGCGCGTCGGGAATGAGGATGTCCGTCCGCAGCCTGAGCAGGATCGGCCTGATGCTGTGCGAAGGGGGACGGGTCCGGGGAAAGCGGATCGTTTCGGAGGAGTATATCCGGTATGCGGCATCCGCCCTGCAGACGAACCGGGAAGGCGGGTACGGGTATTTCTTCTGGAAATACCGGGACGGATTCAGCATGCACGGGAAACTGAAGCAGAGATGCTACGTGCTGCCGAAACAGGAACTGGTGATAACATTTCTGTCCGATCTGGACGATCCGTCCCCGGCGCTCACGGAAAGCATGGAAAAACACCTGATGGACGGATAAGCCGCGCCGTAAGGACGGGGCGCTTATACCATGTATATAATGACAGGACGCCGGAAATATGGTATGCTTGTTCCTGTCTGATAAATAGCCGCATTTTAGCGGGACGGCGCTTTTTACGACTGTAAAAAAACGGAAAACCATCGCGGATCAAAAAGAGCGTCCCGGTCTGCCGCGGGCGAAACGGGACGGGGGAGGGGCCGGAATTGCTGCTGACGATCACATGGGAAGGAAAAAACACGCGGGATCTGGGGTATCTTCTGAGAAAGAATCCGGACAGGGCCCAGAGTTTCAAATTGAATTATGGCACGGCGTACGTTTTTTACCCCGAGGTGAGCGACGAAAGGACGACCGCCGCCCTTCTGGTGGATATCGACCCCATCGACCTGGCCAGGGGCAAACTGGGAAGCCGGGACGGCGGCCTTTTTGATTATGTCAACGACCGGCCATACGCGGCCACCTCTTTCCTGAGCGTGGCGATCAACCGGGTATTCGGCTCCGCCATGAAGGGGAAAAGCGAAAACAGGCAGGAACTGGCCTCTTCCCCGCTCAGGCTGACCGCGACGGTCACCTCCCTCAGGGACAGGGGAGACGAAGCGCTGGCGCACGAGCTTTTTGAGCCCCTGGGCTATACTGTGACGGCCTCAAGATGCATGCTGGACGAAAAATTTCCGGAATGGGGCGCTTCCCCGTATATCGATCTGACCGTTTCGGGGGAGGTGAAGCTGTCGGACCTTCTGAACCACCTGTATGTGCTGATCCCCGTATTTGACCGGCAGAAGCACTATTATATGAGCGAGGAAGAGATCCTGAAGCTGATGGAGCACGGGAAGGGGTGGCTTTCCTCGCATCCCGCGAAGGAGAGGATCGTCAAGCGCTACTTCGGCGCAAAGAAGGGACTGGCCCGGAAGGCGATCGACCGCCTGGCGACCGGCGCGGATGAGGACGACGAGACCGCGGAGGAGAAGGAGGCGGCGGATGAAGCCGCGGAGGAAAAAGAGGAGAAGACGCCGCTGAACACCCTGCGGCTTGAAGCGGTAAAGAACGCCGTGATCCAAAGCGGCGCCGGGAGCGTCATCGACTTTGGTTGCGGCAGCGGCCAGTTGACCGCGCTGCTCCTCCGGGAACCTCGGATCCGCACTCTCACGGCCTGCGACGTGTCGGCGGCGGCGCTGGAAAGGGCCGCGCACCGGCTGAATATCGAACGGCTGCCCTCCATGCTGAAGGAGAAGCTCAGCCTGATCCACGGATCCCTGACCTACAGGGACAAGCGGTTCGAGGGCTATGACTGCGCCTGCGTCGTGGAGGTCATCGAACACATCGATCCCAGTCGGCTCCCGGCGTTTGAACGGGTGGTCTTCGAATACGCAAAGCCCCAAACGGTGGTCCTTACCACCCCCAACAGGGAATACAACGTCAATTATGAAACGCTTTCGGCGGATAGCCTGCGGCATACGGACCACCGGTTTGAATGGACCCGGGAAGAATTCCGGAAGTGGACGGAGCGTGTGTGTGAAAAATTCGGCTACACTTGCGTGATCAGCGGCATCGGCGATGTGGATGAAGCCGCCGGCCAGCCGACCCAGATGGGGGTGTTTACTAAAAATGGATAAATACAGGATCGAGATCCCGGAATTCTGCCTGGTCGCCATGATCGGCGCGACTTCTTCCGGGAAATCCAGCTTCGCCTTAAAGCATTTCAAACCCACCGAGGTGCTGTCGTCGGATTTTTTCCGGGGCATGGTAGCGGACGATGAAAACGACCAGAGCGCCTCCACAGACGCCTTTGACCTGCTGTTCTATGCCGCCAACAAGCGCCTGAAGGGCATGAAGCTGACCGTCATCGACGCGACCAACACCCAGGAAAGGGCCCGGAAGGAGATTCTGGACCTGGCCAGGGAGCAGAACGTGCACGCCGCGGCCATCGTGCTGAACCTGCCGGAAGCGCTGCTTTTGGAGCGGAACCGCGCGCGTCCGGACAGGGGCTATCCCGACGGGGTGATCCACAGGCACTGCCAGGAAGTGAGGCGCTCCATCAAGGGCCTGAAGAGGGAAGGTTTCCGGTTCGTTTACGTCATCGACTCCATGGAGCGGCTGGAAAATACGCAAGTTGTCCGGACAAAGCTGTGGAACGACAAAAAGGACGACCACGGTCCCTTTGACATCATCGGGGATATCCACGGCTGCTGCGACGAGCTTGAGGAGCTGCTGTCCTCCCTGGGTTATGTCAGGGGCGTGCGCGGCTATGCCCATCCTGAAGGCAGGCGGGCCGTTTTCCTGGGGGATCTCTGCGACCGGGGCCCAAGGAACGCGGACGCGCTGGAAACGGTCATGGAGATGGTGAAGGGCGGGAACGCCCTGGCGGTGCCCGGAAACCACGACGTGAAGCTTTTAAAGTATCTCAGAGGAAAAAATATCCAGATGACCCACGGGATAGACCGGACGGCCGCGGAGATGGAGGCCCGGGGGGAGCAGTTCAGGGCCGAAGCCGCGGATTTCCTGGACGGGCTGGTCAGTCACTACGTTTTTGACGACGGCAGGCTGATCACGGCGCACGCGGGCCTCAAGCAGGAATACATCGGGAGAGGCTCCATGCGGGTGAGGGATTTCTGCCTGTACGGCGAGACCACCGGCGAGTTCGATTCCTACGGCCTGCCGGTCCGCCTGAACTGGGCGGAGGATTACCGCGGAAAAGGCCTGGTGGTATACGGCCATATCGCCGGGAAGGAAGTCAAAGCGCTGAACGGCACGTACTGCATCGATACCGGATGCGTATTCGGCGGAAGCCTGACGGCCTTCAGGTATCCGGAAAGGGAGATCGTCAGCGTGCCCGCGAAAAAACAGTATTACGAGCCCGCCAAACCCCTGGAAGGGGAGGAGGACACGGACCGGGACGACATGCTGACCGTCGGGGATTTCAACCGCAGGCTGCGCATCGAAACGTCCCTGTTCCGTACCGTTGATATCGGCGAAGGAAACGCGGCGGCGGCCCTGGAGATCATGTCCCGGTACGCGGCGGATCCCCACTGGCTGATCTATCTGCCGCCCACCATGTCCCCCTGCGCGACCAGCGGTCTGGACGGCTTCCTTGAGCATCCCCTGGAGGCCTTTGAGTATTTCAGGCTTCGGGGTGTAAGCAATGTGGTCTGCGAAAAGAAGCACATGGGTTCCCGTGCCGTGATCATCCTATGCAGGAATGCCGAAGGCGCGAAAAAGCGCTTCGGCGTGACGGACGGCTCCAGGGGGATCATCTACTCCCGGACCGGACGGCGGTTTTTTGACGGCGCCGAAACGGAAACGGCGCTGCTTGACCGGCTGGACGCCGTGCTGACGCAAACGGGCTTCTGGAGCGATTTCGCCACCGACTGGGTCTGCTTGGACACGGAGCTGATGCCCTGGAGCGAAAAAGCCCAGGGCCTGATCAGGACCCAGTACGCCGCCACGGGCAGCGCCGGCAGGGGCAGCCTGGACGCCGCGGTGAAAGCGCTGGAAATGGCGTGCGCAAGGAAAAACCTGTCCTTTGACGTGGGGGATTCCGTCTCCGGGCAGAACGCGGATCCCGTGGAACTGCTGGCCCGCTTCAGGGCCAAAAAGGAAGATATCGGGAAATATATCGACGCATACCGGGAATACTGCTGGACCGTAAAAACCGTTGACGATTTCAGGATCGCGCCGTTCCATATCCTGGCCGCGGAAGGAAAGGTCTTTTCCGATCAGAAGCATGTCTGGCACATGGAAACCATCAGGAAGTATATCACCGGCGTCGATCCCGTCTTTATGGAGACGCCCTATATCTGTGTGGATACCGGATCCGAAGAAAGCGTGAACTCGGGCGTCCGGTGGTGGCTGGATCTGACCGGCTCCGGCGGGGAAGGCATGGTCGTCAAGCCCGAGACCTTCATTGCCAAAGAAAACGGGAAGCTGCTGCAGCCCGCGGTCAAATGCCGCGGGAGCGAGTACCTGAGGATCATCTACGGCGCGGAATACCTGGAAAAGGACCATCTGCAGCGCCTGAAAAAGCGCGGACTGAAGCGGAAACGGATGCTGGCCCTGAAGGAATTCGCCCTCGGCATGGAATCCCTGGAGCGGTTTGTCAGGCGGGAAGCGCTGTACACGGTCCACGAGTGCGCCTTCGGCGTGCTTGCGCTGGAAAGCGAGCCGGTGGACCCGAGGCTGTGACGGGCCGGAAACGGAAGGTACGGAATAAAAAGACAGCCGGCGCCCGGGAGAGACAACGCTCCCGGACGCCGGCCTTTTTTCCGGACGTCAGGTATGTCTGGAGGTCCCTTTGTCATTGCCCCGCGGAGCGTCTTCCAGGGGTCGGACAAAGGGAGAGCGTAAATGGTGCGCAGGGCGGGAATCGAACCCGCAGGCCGCTGTTCCTCAAACAGTGATGTCTGCCGTTGCATCACCTGCGCGTGGGGAGAAGGAGCCGGGAGAAAAAGCGATGGTGCGCAGGGCGGGATTCGAACCCGCAGGCCGATGTTCCTGAAACATGGATGTCTGCCGTTGCATCACCTGCGCGTAAAACGGAGCGGGGGCGGATCAAACGCCAGGCCATTGCCGTGCCGCTTCCTTAACGGGCTGCAGCTGGGCTGTCGCTCCGCGCTGTACGGTCCCTGCGGGGATCGAACCCGCATTGCCGCCTTGAAAGGGCGGTGTCCTGGCCGTTTAGACGAAGGGATCGCGTTCTGTCCGGACGTGCGCTGCGCCGGTCCGGACGGCGGCAGGTTTTTACCCTGCCGTGCCGGAAGGGGAAAATGGTACGCAGGGCGGGATTCGGACCCGCAGGACCCTGTTCCTGAAACAGGGATGATACTGCCGTTGCATCACCTGCGCGTATGGCGGAGTGAGAGCGGCTCGAACGCCCAGGCACATTGCTGCGCCGCCTCCTTAGCGGGGAGGTGCCTTACCAATTAGACTATCACTCCGTATGGGGCTCCGGCCTTTTTATGCGCGGAGCCAAAGCTTCGGGGGAAGGATCCGGACCTTCATCGGCCGGGTCAAAGCCGCCGCCCCCGAAAAGCAGCCGCCGCGGGACTCGCCGGGCCGGGCTAAGTGACGCCGGTCCGGACGATGATGGCGTCCAAGGTGGTGCCGAATACGGCGGCCAAAACCACGAGGTTGTCCAAGGTGGGCATGGCGGCGCCGCGCTGCCATTTGTAAATGGCCTGGGGAGTTGAAAAACCGAAGATCTGCTGCAAGTCCTGGACGGACATGCCGGTCTGCCGGCGCATCCGGACGATGTTGGAACCGGTGGCGGCCATATCGATGGACGGAAAAGCGTACATTTAAATCCACTCCGTTTCTTTTGCTGATGATCGTAAAAAATAAGAAGACCGCCTGCCCCGACGGACAAGCGGCCTTGAAAAATCCTTCGTCTGCGGACCTAAACCGCAGGCTGTTCCGGGCCTGTCTCACGCGTCATTTCAGGGCAGCGCAAAGCGATGCGCAGTTGCTGTTCGAGACTGCGCAGCAGGAATTCGGCATGTTCATAACGCGCGGCGATGACGGTGCGGGCCATGATGAATTCCTCCTTTCGCATTGGGCCGTGCCCTTCATTACGATGCCATTATACAGCTGTCCGAAAGGGATGTAAAGAAACCTGTAGTATAATTTGGCGTTTTTTGATCCCTTTTTGCTTTTATATCCGGATCACCAGGTTGTTCAGTTTAAGGACGGTGGTGTACTGCGCCTCCCGAGCGGAACACAGCGCAAGCTTCAGGCCGATATGATGGACGGGCGAGCTTGCGTCGTACAACTGCAACTGCTTTACCGGGTCGAAGATCTCGCAGTTATCCCGGATACGCAGGATGTACTCGTCTTTTTTCTTCAGGATGCGCATGTCGATGCAGTTGTGGCGGCCGGGCCGGAAGCCGTAGGTGACCGTATTGGTCGCAAGCTCCTCCACGGCCAGGGAAATATAGTATTTCCTCCTGGGATCGCACCCGTGTTTTTCGCAAAAGTCCCAGGCATCCCGCGACAGGCTTATGACTTCGTCTTTGCCGGTGATGGTCCGGTCGATGCGGTCGCATTCCGGGACGTCGAAATCCTCAGGCAGCCCCATGAACCATTCCCAGAAGTCCTTCGGCCGCGTTTTCTCCCTGCGGTTCCGGATGAGGATGATAACGGCGATGGTCAGAAGCTGGAGGACCTGGGATACGTGAAAAGCGTACCAGACCGCCTCGACCCCCATGAAAGGCTGCAGCGCGAAGGCCGCGAGGACGATAAATCCGCCCTCCGACAGAAAGGTGAGGATCATGTTCCTGCGTGTTTCGCCCCGGCCTTCCAGGTAGCCCTCGTATGCGTGGCACAGGACGCACAACGGGAAGCCGACGGCATAGCAGCGCGCGGCGCGGACCGCGAGCTCCAGGGCTTCCGGGGCATCGTCGAAGAACAGCGCGCCAAAGAGCGGCGACAGGAACCAGAACAGCGCCGAAAGGGCCAGGATGAAGGTACAGACCAGCAGGAGGCAGTCCTTGGTCAGCCATTTGAGCATATGGCGGTTTTCCTCGCCCGACAGGATGCCCGTCAAAGTGGACATGGCGTCCGAGATCCCGAAGATAAACGGATTCAGGAGCGAATCGGCCTGCCGCTGCACCCCGTAGGCGGCGATGCAGCCGGCGACGGCGAACCAGGCCAGGCTCTGGTTCAGCACGATGGTACGCAGTGTATTGGAGGCACGCCCGATGCCCACCGGAAGGCCCCTGACGAGCATGACGCGGGCTTCTTTCCACCGGACGGCCGACGGCGTGAAGCGCAGCAGGCGCTCTTCGCGGCGGAAATGCACCAGCAGAACGGCCAGGGCGGCGTAGTGGCTGACACTGGTGGCCAGGCCCATGCCGAAGGTGCCGCCGCCCGACGCCGCGATGATCACATCCAGGGCGATATCCACCACGGTCAGCACCAGCGAGGAGATGACGGGAAGCAGGCGGTCATTGTCGATGGCCATGTAAACTGACAGGGTGCGGCTGAGGTTCATGGCGGGCAGCCCGATGGCAACGCCGATCAGGTACCCGCGGGTCTGACTAAGCAGGCCCGCGGCGCCGCCGGTGGCGCCCAGAAGCCTGCAGATCGGGTCGGGGAAGAGCAGGATAACGATCATAAGCAGGGTGGGCAGACCGGCCCCCAGCGTCGCCGAAAGGGTAAAGACGCCCCGGGCGCCTGCGATATCGCCGGCGCCCATCAATGTGGTGAAGCGGTCGCGGGCCCCGGAGGCGATCACCGCGCCGATCAGCGAGAATACGATCTCAGGATGGGGCTGACCAGGCTGAAGGCCTCCAGGGAGTCTATTCCGAGAAACTTGCCAATCACCACGCCGTCGATCAGCGAACCGATGGAAGTCGTCAGTGAGGACAGGACGAACGCCGCCACGCTTGTGTTGAATGTGCTGCAGATGATGCGGTTGCTTTCATCCTTGATGAAAAGATGTGATTTGACGCCCATACCGATCCCTTTCCGATGACGATCCGGTCAAAGCACACGAATGAGGCCTTCCGTTCATTCCAGTTCCGCGGCGATGTCCGATACGGCGATGAGCGCCGCCTCGCCGCTGACGGTCATCCGGCCGCCGCCCTGCAAAGCGCAGCGCAGGTATCCGCCCCTTTTTGACGCCTGGTATGCGATTATCTCCTTTTTGCCAAGCTCCCGGGACCAGAGATCCGCGATCTGGCAATGGGCGGAGCCGCAGACCGGGTCCTCCGGGATGGAAAGCTTCGGGCAGAAGCTCCGGGAAACGCAGTCGGTTTCCGTGCCCCGGGCCGTGGCGTTCTGGATGCGGCCTTCGAGCCGCATAAGGAGGGCCTGGTCCGGGACCATGGAACGCACCTGCGCTTCCGTTTCGAACACACAGACAAGGTCCAGTCCCAGGACGGCCCTGACGGGGCGGACGCCGAAGGCCTCCTCCATCAGGTCCGTCACCGGGATCTCCCTCAGGGGGTATGTCGGGAGATCCATTTCGTACAGGCTGCCGTTCCTTGTGATCGTCAGCGGCCCGCTCATCGTGTTGAACCGGACCGCGCCACCCTGTGGCTCAAAGAAATTGAGGATGACAAAGGCCGACGCCAGGGTGGCGTGCCCGCACAGCTCCACCTCCGTGCCCGGGGTGAACCAGCGCAGGCGGTATCCCGCGGGCTCTTTTACGATGAACGCCGTTTCCGACAGGCTGTTCTCCATCGCAAGCAGCAGCATGCCTTTCTCCGATGGCCAGCTTTCCATCACGCAGACCGCGGCGGGATTGCCGGAGAAGGGCTTGTCCGTGAACGCGTCGACGATGTACTGCTTCATTTTATCAGCCTCCGTTTTCTCTCTGACGGAAAGCCTGGGCGCGGGATCATAATTCCCCGGCCAGGATACTGTCGACGACGATCCGCCCCACGTCGAAAATGTTTTTCATGGCGGTCAAGAAAATATCCGCCGCCTCGACGCTGTCCTCCGCGGCCAGGGTCAGCGCGTCCGCGTTTTTCCACAGGCTTTCCGGCGTGGCGCCCAGCATGAACACGTCCATGTTTACGCTGCCGCGGATGACGATCAGGCGGTCCAGCATCCCCATGCGTTCCGCCGCCCTCGCCACGGCGATATCCTCCATCTCGGTCACCGCGTACGGGTCGGGACACAAATAAGTCTCCGCCATGAGCAGGGCGTTTTTATGACCGTGGATACCTTTCCAGTAATTGTCGCCGGTCACCGCGGTCCCCCGGAGGACCATGGGATCCCGCACGGCCCATTCCGCGCCGTCGAAGGCATGACGCATGTAATCCCGGGTGCGCTCCGTGGTCGCGACGGGGGTATCCTTTACCAGCGCCCAGACCCTGTCCGTCAGGTCCCGGTCCAGGAGGACCGCGGCCGCGCTGTCGAAATCAGCGTCATGGAACCAGGCCGTCCCCTCGGGGTCCGCGATCTCGCGGCTGTCCGCGTGATGCCCAAGATCATAGTCCACGGCGGAGGTGATCAGGAAAACGTCCCCCATCACGGTGGTCCCGGCGGCAGAACCCGCGCAGCCGGTGGAGATGATATAGGCCCCGGAATAATCGAAGCGGGGATCCGAAAGGATCGCCATGGTGCCCAGCGCCGCGCTGACCTTGCCCATGCCCAGGACGCAGAGGGCCACCCCGTCCCTGTAATACAGTTTTAAGGCGCCGGCGCTGTTTGGAACGTCATATTCCTCCGCCCCGACCAGGTACTGCTCGTAGTAATGCTGCGCCTCGCCGGGAAGATCCCCTGACATTTCGCCGACCTCAAATTTGGGGAGCAGAAGCACTTTGACAGCCGGCGGCATCGTTTCGCCTGCGGGCCGCTCCGCCGCGGAAAAGGCGCAGGCACATGCCAGGACAAGGATCAGCGCTGCGGCAATGATCTTTTTCATATGGATACCTCCTGCCTTACGGCATGCCCCATGACAGGGTGCGGGACCTGCTGCTCATCACACGGCCGAAACAATCATAGCATAAAACACGGCCGTGTGGTATAATGAGCCATAAATTCATGAGGCCCGGGACGGACGCATTTTAATTCCTTCGGAAATCGGGAGGCAAATATGATCAGGGTCGCTTTCTTCGACGCAAAGGCATATGACAGGCCATCTTTTGAACGCTATGGCGGTGAGCACGATGTGCGGTTCAGGTTCCTGGAAACGAAGCTGAACGAAGATACCGTGGAGCTGGCCAGGGGCTGCGACGCCGTCTGTGTGTTCGTCAACGACACCGTGAACGCCGCGGTGATCGAAAAACTGCACGAATACGGCGTCCGGCTGATCGCTCTGCGCTCCGCCGGGTACAACAATGTGGATGTTCATGCCGCCTTCGGCAAGGTCCATGTGGTGCATGTTCCCGCGTATTCGCCTTACGCGGTGGCCGAGCACGCCATTGCCCTGCTTTTGACATCCGTCCGGCGCATCCACAAGGCGTATAACCGGACAAGGGATTTCAATTTTTCCCTGAACGGCCTGACGGGATTTGATCTTCACGGCAAAACCGTGGGCGTGATCGGGACGGGGAAGATCGGCAGGATCTTTATCGACATATGCCGGGGCTTCGGGATGAAGGTGATCGCGTACGATCTCTTCCCGGCGCCGGACAGCGGTATCGAGTACGTTTCGCCGGACGAGCTGTTTGCCCGCAGCGACGTGATATCCCTTCATTGCCCCCTGACCGACGAAACGAGGCACATGATCGGCAGGAGCGCCATTGAAAAGATGAAAAAAGGGGTGGTGATCGTGAACACCTCCAGGGGCGGGCTGATCGACGCTGAAGCGCTGCTGGAGGGCATCAAGGCCAGGAAGATCGGCGCGGCCTGCCTGGACGTGTACGAGGAGGAAGCGGATATCTTTTTCGAGGACCGTTCCGGGCACATCCTGAACGACGAACTGCTTTCCCGGCTGATCTCCATGCCCAATGTGATCGTCACATCCCATCAGGCGTTCCTGATGGAAGAGGCCCTGAACAATATCGCGGAAACGACGGTCGGCAACATCCTGTCCTGCTTTGAAAAAGACGGCTTATGCGACAATGAACTGTGCTACCGCTGCGGCCATATCGAACGGTGCAAAAATGAACGCAGGGTAAAATGTTTCTGATCCCTTTCCTCCGCACGGATACGGCGGCAGGAAGGGCCTGAAGGGGGATCCGGATATATGAAGATCGTTGATCTGACGGAAGAACAGGCTGAAGATATCCAGGCACGGCTGAGCGCGTTTGACGAGAGCCATATCACCTATAAAATGGACGGCTGCCTACGGATCGGGATGGAAGACAAAGGACGCCTGATCGCGGGCCTGGACGCCTGCGTCACAGCATTCCGGATCCTGTATGTTTCAACGGTGTTTGTTGACGAAGAGTACAGGCGGAAAGGAGTCGGAGCGAAGCTTATCCGTGAAATGGAAAAACGGGCCGCCCAAATGGGGGTCAACGCCATCAGGCTCGACACCTTCGACTGGCAGGGGAAGGAATTTTACGAAGCGCTGGGCTATACGGCCGTCGGGCATTACGACCATGCGGAGGACGGCTATTCGGAATACTTTTTTCTCAAACGCATCGACGGAGGAAAGAAGGAGGAACCATGAAAAAAGATATTTTGCGGCCATCGTTTCGCTTTTCATGTTTTTTTGCTGCGTTTTTTGCGGCGCAGGCTTCGGTGAGGAACGGGTCGAAACGCTGACCTACGCGGTTTATCCGTATCTGCCGGATACCGGTTACTATCAGGAGCTGATCGAAAGGCGATGGGCCGAGCTCGAACCGGACATCCGGCTGGTCCGCGCGGAATGGAACTGCTATCACGACGGAAAACCCGAAGGCATAGACGTGGTGATGTACGACGCCGTCATGCGGGACCAGCTTATCGCCGACGGGTGGATCCGGCCGATCAGCCCGGAGGCGGTATGGGAGTCCGGGGATATCTTTCCCAGCGCCATTGAAGGCTTTACCGTGGGAGGCGAGCGATACGGCATTCCGGTGTTCATCTGCGGGAACTTCCTGATCTACGATCGGAATGACGAAGCGCTGTCCGCGGCCGAGCATCTCACCGACCTGGAGGGCGAGGCGGAGATCCTCGTGGTGTATTCGAGGGATAAGTCGAACAGGCTGCAGTATGCCCTGGAGGTGGTCGCGGACGCCCGGGGAGAGGGATACCCGTCCATGGACGGCGTCAGTATAGACGACTGCATGGCGCTCATCAACCGCCTGGCGATCGACGCCCACGAGCATGATAAGGACGAACGGGTGGCGCTGGCCTACGATTCCGGGACCGGCAGGGGTTACATCGGCTTCAGCGAAAGCATGCACCTGTTGGAAAACCGCATGGATACCACCTGGATCAAAGCGGTCAGCTTCAGCAACGGGAAAAATATACCCCGTGTGTACATGGATGCCGCGGCGGTCACCGCCGGCACGGAAGGACAGCGGTATCAGAAATGCCTGGAGCTGATGAACGTGATGGCGGAAGCGGACGTCCTGACGGCGCTGTCCGTACAGGATGGCAGACCGTAGTACCTCCTGCTTGCCAGGAGGAGCCCATACCTGTCCCTTGCGGACCTGTTCCCGATCTATGCCCAGCTGGAAAAACTGGCGGGTGATGAAAACAACTGCGTCATGCTGGTGCGGTGATCCGCCGGAAATCTGCCCGGAAAGGGAAAATGTATGATGAACGACACGCTTCGCCGGGACGCGGAAGCCATCGTCCGCCGGGCGATCGCCGCGATGTCGCCCGTCCGCGCCGTTGAAAAGGCGTTGAAGGGACGCGCGTTTCCCGGATCGGTATACCTGGCGGCGGCGGGCAAAGCCGCCTGGAAAATGACGGACGCCGCCGCGCGGACCCTGGGGGATAAGCTGAAGGCCGGCGCGCTCGTGACCAAGTACGGCCACACGGAAGGCGCCATTCCCCGGGTCGCATGCCATGAAGGCGGGCATCCCGTTCCCGACGAAGGGGGTATGGACGGAACGCAGGCGATCCTGGACATGACGCGGGACCTGCAAAGGGATGATACCGTGCTGTTCCTTCTGTCCGGCGGCGGGAGCGCGCTGTTCGAAAAGCCGCTGATCCCGCTTACGGAACTGAAGGACATTACCGGGCAGATGCTTTCCGCGGGCTGCGATATCACGGAGATCAACACCGTGCGAAAGCGCCTGTCCGCCGTCAAGGGCGGCAGGTTCGCCGCGTGGTGCGCGCCTGCCCGGGTGATCACGATCGTGCTTTCCGACGTGCTGGGGGACCCCGTGGATATGATCGCCTCCGGCCCGGCCGTGCCCGACCGGTCCACCTGCGCCGAGGCGCTGGAGGTGATCCGCCGGTACGGGATACGGATCGGCGAACGGGCGGAGCAATGCCTTCGGACGGAGACCCCGAAGGAACTGCCGGATGCCGAAACCTTGATCATCGGCAGCGTGCGGGAACTGTGCCGTGCGGCGGCGGACGAATGCCGCGCTTTGGGCTATGAGCCCGTTCTGCTCACCGACCGGCTTTGCTGCGAGGCTAAAGACGCGGGGAGCTTCCTTGCAGGCATCGTGCGGACCCACGCGTCCGACGGGCGGAAAACGGCCTTCCTTGCCGGCGGGGAAACGGTGGTGCACCTTTCCGGCACCGGCCTCGGCGGTCGGAACCAGGAGATGGCGCTCTCCGCGGCCCGGGGCATCGCGGGCCTTAAAAACGCCGCGGTCATCTGCGTGGGATCGGACGGCACCGACGGTCCCACCGACGCGGCGGGGGGTTACGCGGACGGATACACGCTTTCGTCCCTTAAGGAAAAGGGCCTGTCCTATGACGCCATGCTTAAAAACCACGACGCATATCACGCGCTCGAAGCCGTGGGCGGACTGATCAAAACCGGGCCCACGGGCACCAATGTCAACGACATCGCCGTGGCGCTGATCGGGCAATAAAAACACAGGGGATCCCTGTGTTCGATGGTATGGAGATCCCCTGTGTTTGCCGGGAGGAAAACCATGAAATACCTTTGCCAGGCCGGGATCATCTTCCTGTTCGCTTTCCTGGGGGAAACGCTTGCAAGGCTGATCCCGTTCCCCATTCCCGCCGCCATCTGGGGAATGCTGCTCCTGTTCCTGGCGCTGTGCCTGAAGATCGTACGTGTCGAGCAGGTCAGGGAATGCGGCGCTTTCCTTACGGCGCTGCTGCCCGTGCTGTTCGTCGCCCCGACCGTCGACCTGATGGACCAGGCCCAGGCGCTTGCCGGCAGTCTTCCGGCGGTGATCGTCATTATCGCCGTTTCCTCGTTCCTCACATTCCTGGTGTCCGGGCAGGTGACACAGGGGCTCATGAACAGGGCGAAGGAGGGAAAAGGGCATGACTGATCTCCTGTCCTCAAGCAGCTTTTTTGCCGTCGCGCTGACGCTTTTGATCTGGCGAGCCGCTTCGGCGCTGCAAAGGAAAACCGGATCGGTGCTGCTGCATCCGATCCTGGTGTCCGCGGCGGCGATCATCCTGGTCCTGCTGTTTGCCGGCGTTCCGAACAGCGCCTACCAGCAGGGGATGAAGCCCTTTTCCTTTTTGATGACGCCCGCCACGATCTGCCTGGCGGTGCCGGTATACGAGCAGGTAAAGGAGCTTAAAAAGGACCTGCCGGCGATCATCATCGGCGCGGTGTGCGGCACGCTGACAAGTCTTATATGCGTCGGAGGGCTGTGCGCGCTGTTTCATTTAGACAGGACGATGACGGTCTCCCTGCTGCCCAAATCCGTGACCACGGCCATCGGGGCGCCGGTCAGCGAGGGGCTTGGCGGCCTGAGGGCCGTGACAAGCGCGGTGATCATTCTGACGGGCATCCTGGGGAACGTATCCGCCCGGTCCGCCTGCCGCCTGTTCCGTATCCATGATCCCATCGCCCAGGGGACGGCCATCGGCACGGCTTCCCATGTGATCGGCACCGCCAAAGCCAATGAGATCGGGAAAACGCAGGGGGCGGTCAGCAGCCTTTCCCTGGTGACCGCGGGGGTATTGACCGCGTTCCTGGTCCCGGTGGCGGTCAGACTGTTTCTGTAAGCAGAAAGGGGAGAATGCTTCCCGCAAAAGGCATCGCGGCGGACCCTGTTCTCGGTCCGCCGCGATGCCTTTGAAGCATATTGCCGCTTTTCGCAGCCTTTTTAAAGCCTGTTTTTTCTTTTACGCCGCGGTATGACTGCCGATGGCGCTGAGCACTTCCCGGTGGTTCATCGCTCTTCCGTCCGCCAGGGAGAAGTACTTGTTCGCTCCGGAACCGAGGTCTGTGCCGGCAAATCCCAGATCGAACTCAGCCTTGATGCCCATCTTTGCGAGGCTGTTTACCACGCACTGCAGCACTTTCTGGTCGAGGCCAGGAATATGGCTGGCGACAGAGACGGCAGTACGGAAGACGCCATTTTTGATCAACGCGGTCAAGATCTCGTTCATTTCGCCGACAGTTCCGGCGGATACGGTTTCCATTTCGTCCAGAGTCAGTTTCCTCATCATATGCTTATCCTCCCACGCCTTTGGCACTTTTCTTTTGATTATTACCAGGCTGATTTCCGCCCGGCATAATTGTATACGCGCGAGGTGAGCCCGGTGGCAGTGCGAAATAAAAAATAAAAAAAAAACATCAATAAAAAATGGACAATAAGAAAAATCCCTCCGCCTTTCGGAAGAGGGATCTGTGAGGGATGGCGCAGAAGTCTGCCGGATCCGCGGCCTTTCAGATCTCTTTGGACCCTTACAGCCTGGAAACGAACTTGCTGCTGATGTAGCCGATGACGCCGTTGGCGGGGTCCTGCACCTTGAACCAGCCGTTCAGTTCGGCCAGCACGGTCAGCGTCTTGCCGGCGAAGCATTTTTCAAGGACCTTTGCGTCCGTGGAGGGAGTCCTGCGAAGGTTCACCCAGCCGCCGGCGGTGCGGACGGGACGGGACACGATGGTGTAGGGCGAGGCGACCTGCTTTTCGGTGAGCGCGGCTGCGGACCTGGCGGAAGAGGAGCCCTGGTACTTGCCGGGGTTATTGCGGACCAGGAAGCGGGTGGACACGTAGGCGGCGTAATCGCCCTTGCCGTGGCCGTTGTCGTACCTGTAGGTGATCAGGGCCCATTCGGATGAGGAGAAGGCGTCCACATAGACGCGGGTGCCGTACTTAAGGGACCCCACGACCTTGCCGTTGGGGTTGTCGCGGACGTTCAGGCCTTTGCCGTTGCCGGTCTTCACATAGTAGTAACCCGCGTGGGCGTTGGGGCCTTCCTCGCCGGCCAGGGCCATGGGAACAAACACAGCGAGCATCAGGGTTAAAACGACGAGCGTCATGGATACAAAGCGTTTCATTTGGGTTTCCTCCGTTCAATCTTTCGGTACCGCGCCTCGGCGCGGGATTCTTTTTATTTGCGGGGCGTTTTTTCACTCCCCGCATGTATATACGGCCGCCGGACAAAAAGGGCAGCGGCGGAGAGAAAGTTTTTTGCGCTGTTTTTCTTCTTTTTTTCTTTTTGTTTGCCGAACAGGCGCGGGTTTGGGGGTTGCGCTCAGCCGCGTATTTCGGGATAATATAATCATGATGAAATGAACGCCGGGAATCGGCATAAGCGCCATGGGGCGGTGTGCCCCGCGGACAGGGAACCCTTTCGATGTATCGGAAAGAAGGGAATATATGAAAACAATGATCCCGAACGGAGGTTCCGACAGAACCGGAGCACGGTTCCTGCGCTGCGAAACCGGCCGGAAGGTCCGCTGTTTATTCGCAGTACTCCTGTGCCTGTCCCTGCTGCTCCCCGCCGCATTGGGTGAAGAGGCGGAGGAAAACGTCCTGACGAAGGGGCTGTATGAATATGTCCTGCGCCCCGGCGGGGACGCCGAGATCGTCCGCTACAGCGGGGAGGAGGAGCGGCTCACCGTTCCGAAGAGCCTGGACGGACATCCCGTCACAGCCGTCCGGGCCGGCGCGTTTTCATCGGACTGGAGGCTTGCGCAGGTGACCATCCCTTCCCGGGTGACCGACCTGGGCGCGAATCCCTTCGAGGAATGCCTTGCCCTGAGGCGGATCACCGTGGCCGCGGACCATCCCACCCTGACGGTCGCGGACGGCGCGCTGTACGACAAGCGGACGAACACGCTGATTGCTTTTCCCGCCGGGTCGGAGGCCGCGAATGTCACTGTTGCCCCTGGAACGCGGATCATCGGCGATTCCGCGTTCGTCTCCTGCCGGGACCTCGTCTCCGTGATCCTGCCGGAGGGAGTCGTTTCCATCGGCGGGAACGCGTTCTCGCAGTGTATCTCCCTGAGGGAAGTTTCTCTGCCGGACAGCCTGAATGAGATCGGCGAATCCGCCTTCGCCTTTTGCGGTTTACTTCCGGATATCACACTGCCCGGGGACCTGACTGTCCTCGGGCGGGATGCCTTCGTGGGCTGCGGATCCCTTGTGTCCGTAACGATCCCGGACAGCCTGACGGACCTGAAGTATAATCCGTTTACGGCCTGTTCCGCGCTTGAGCGGATCGTGCTTTCCGCGGCCCATCCCACCATGTGCGTGGAGGACGGCGTTCTGTATGACAGGATGGCCGCGCGTCTTGTCTGCTATCCCGGCGGAAAAAAGGACGCCGATTTCACCGTGCCCGCCTGGGTCCGGGAGATCGGCGCGTCCGCCTTTACTTCCCACAGCCTGATATCCGTCACCCTTCCGGAGGGAGCGGAGGAGATCGGCGAGTCCGCCTTTGAAGGCTGTTCGGCCCTCGAAAAAATCGAACTGCCGGACAGCCTGACGGTGATCGGCGACAGCGCTTTTTGCATGTGCAGAAGCCTTAGCGGCGTGGAATTTCCGAAAGGCCTCGCCGGGATCGGGGAAATGGCCTTTTATAACTGCGCCATTACCTCCCTGACGCTGCCGGAAGGGATCACCCGGATCGGGAGGAATGCCTTCGCTTCCTGTTTTTTGCTGAAGGAAGTCTTTCTCCCGGAAGGGATCACCGTTCTCGGGGAGAAAGCCTTCGCAAGCTGTCATTCTCTGGCGGATATTTCTTTCCCCTCCACACTGGAGGAAATCGGCGAATCCGCTTTTTATGACTGCACATCCCTCACGGCCCTTTCCCTGCCGGATGGGCTGACCCGGATCGGCGGCCGGGCCTTTTTCCTGTGCGGAAGCCTGAATGCCGTCACGCTGCCCTCCGGCCTTGCCCATGTCGGGAGGGACGCGTTCGACAAATGCGGAGAAGACCTTGTCTTTACCGTTCCCCGCGGCGGATTCGCGGAGGAATTCTGCTTTTCACATGGGTACGATTATTGCTGTGCGGACGCCCCGTCCGTCCTTATCCGGAGCGGAGAAACGGATGTCCCCCGGGCCCTGGAACACCCGGACCTTCAGGGCCGTGTCATCGGGCGCGACCAAATGAACCTGTACGTTTACTGGGTCCAGGTCCGCCTGAAGGCGACGGGCCGATGGTACCAGGGCGAGGAGTGGGACTGCACCGGCAACCTGGGCAGCCATACCATGTCTGAGATCGCCGCCTTTATGCGTTTTTACGCGGGCGTCGATCATGACGGGACCGTGGACCAGAACGTGATCGACGCACTTCTGGACGTCCCGGGCGCGCCGGATGTCCCGGTGGGCGGGTTCTACGGCTGCCTGGACATCCTGACCGGCGGGGACCGTTACGGCGCTATGAAGGGGATCGGCCGGTCCTCCCCCCGCGAGGCGGTCAGTTGGGTCCAGATCTGCCTGAAGCGCCTCGGTTTCTATACCTCGGCCGTCGACGGGGATTTCGGCCCCGGCACCCTTCGGGCGCTGCATGCCTTCCAGAAGGAATACGGCTGGGTGGAACGGGACAGCGTGTCCTATGGCGTGGCGCGGGACCTGCTGGAAAGATATATCGCCTCCGGCGGGGATCCGAATGAACTGCCGTGATCCGTCTGATGAAGATCGCATGTGAAACCATGGGGGCCTGTACCCCTTCCGCCGGCACAGCGCTTTGCCCAATGGCGTCCACTTTTCTTGAGTTATACTGATCATTTTAAAACGGCTAATGCTGTTTTAATAGCGCCGAAGGCGCGGATGAGATCGCATGGGATGCCATGTAGCGCATAGCGCTGCATGGAGCGTGCGCAGCATGCGGATTCTCAAATTGATAATTTCAATTTGAATAGTATTACTGCCGGAGCCGCTGAGAGCGGCGATCCCGATTTGCATATAAAAAACGACGCTGCCGCAGATTTCCACATTGTCCGCAGCAGCGCTTTGTCATTTTCGGGAAAATTCTTCAAATGCCGAATAATACGTATTAACGCCGAAGTATCGGTCCATGATCATCACGATATCGTGAGGCGTCCTTTGGATATCCTCTGTCAGCCAGCATTTTATCAGCCCATAGATTGCCATGCTGCCGGTGCAGATGAACAGGCGCAATTCATCGGTATCTGCGTTGCGGCCAGACCCCGCCTTTATCATCCATTCCATGATATCGACGGCCGCTTTCTCAATATACATTCCCGTGTTTTCTGAGAACAGCACCTTGATTTCGGCTTTTTTGCTGTACAGATATTCGCAGCAGGCTTCCGCGGCTCTTGTGTAGGCGCCGGGAGTGCTTTTTATGCACTCTTCATAGATACTCTGAAGCTGATCGGCATATTCGCAGGTTATCTCATACAAGACCTGGATGGGAGTCTGATAATGCTTGTAAAAGGTCGTTCTGTTGACTCCGGATTCTTCACACAGCCTGTGGATGGTAATCTTTTCGATGGGAGTATTTTTCAGGCATCGGAGCAGTCCCTCCCGAAGCAGCCGCTTTGTCAAAATAACCCGTCTATCGTTCACCATGTGGCCTCCGTTAAGATTATCTGTTTTTTCCAGTATCAGACAAATGGATGAATGCTGACGCTTGACATACGAAAAATATAAAACAAAACTGTATTATTATACCATTGACCATATGGGTTTGACAAGTGAAAAAGGGATTTTATTCCTTTTTACTTGGCTGTTTTCACTTGGTCAAGGAAGCGGCGGCATAGTTGCCCGCCAGGGCATCGCCGACTTTTTTGACGTGACAGATCGATAATTTTAAGTTATATAGAGGTTTTGCTTTGCAAGAAGTACCTGTAAAAAAGTCCCCCTATGACCGGCGCTGATCAAATTCCGCTAAACAAATTACAATAATTTGTAATTCTAATAAACAAAAAAGAAATATTTGTTGCAAAACCATTGATTTTCCTTATGTTTGTACTATAATTCTAGATTATAAGGGTGGGGAATGATAGGATTCCGCTCTTCAAAAAAAGATGCTGCCCGCTGTGCCAATCCACAGCGGGCTAAGAACGCATTTTTATAATATGGCTATGGCTTTCCGGCAAATTGAACCCGAAAAGGAGACCGACACAATGAGCAAGAAGATGCAGCGGTTGTTTTCCCTGTTATGCGTGGCGGCGATGCTGTTCACCTGCACGGCGTTTTCGGAAGAAGAACTGCCCGGCGGCGCTACTGAAACGTATGCTGAGATGAGCGCTCCGCAGGAAACATATGCCGAAGAACCAGTCCGGGAAGAGCCGGCTGAAGAGCCCGTCGCAGAGGAAGCGTCCGCGGAAGAGCCGACGGAAAATCCCGTTGCGGAAGAAGCGCCCGCGGAAGAGCCGGCTGAAGAGCCCGGCACGGAAGAAGCGCCCGCGGAAGAGCCGGCTGAAGAGCCCGGCACGGAAGAAGCGCCCGCGGAAGAGCCGGCTGAAGAGCCCGGCACGGAAGAAGCGCCCGCGGAAGAGCCTGCTGAGGAGGCGCCCCGCGTCAATGCGGACATTCAGGTGTCTGTCAACCGCAATGAAGCCGATTCCGTCCGGATCCTGCAGTATCCCGGCTGCAGCGTTGTACGTCTGCTGGTCGACCAGAGCCGGCATCTGAACCTGGTGCTGGAAGCGGATATGGATTTTGTCGTCAGCCGGGTGTACGAGCCGGATTACTCTGTTAACAGCGACCCGCATTACCTCTATTCCGAAGAAAACCGTCTTGTCTTGAAATTTGATGCCCAGGAAGGCAGTTATCTGCTGTTTGTCTATGCGGCGGAACCCGGCAAGACGGGCACCCTGGATATCCGCCTAATGGATGACAACTGGTATGCCATGTATTCCGCCGGCAGCATACGTCCGGAGACGCCTGATCCGGCGGAGGAATCCGCCCCCGCTGAAGACATTGCCGATCCCGAAGAGTCGGCGCCTGACGAAGAGATCGCTCCCGAAACGGAAAATGTTTCCGAGGAAGAAACAGAGCCCGCGGAAAAACCGGCCGATGAAGATCAGCCGGTCCCGGCGGAGGAGCTGGCTTCCGATGAGGAAGTTTCGGACGAGCCCGCGCCCGGGGGCGAGCCAGCACCCGCGGAGGGACCGGCCCCGGCAGAAGGACCTGCCCCGGCGGAGGAGCCGGCATCCGATGAGGAAGTT
>JAFWWK010000197.1 GCA_017523615.1 Clostridia bacterium | reverse complement strand
TGACCGACGCGGAATACGACATCCTGTTCACCCAGGACAAGCCGGTCATCTTCGCCTTCCACGGCTATTCCAGCCTGGTGCACGAGCTCACCTACCGCCGCCACAACAACCGCCTGATGCACGTGCGCGGCTACAAGGAAGAGGGCACCATCACCACGCCCTTCGATGTGCGGGTGCAGAACAACGTGGACCGCTTCCACCTGGTGCAGGAGGCCATCAAGTACCTGCCCCAGCTGGGCAACCGCGGCGCTTACCTTTACCAGAAGATGAGCGACAAGCTGGTTGAGCACAAACAGTACATCCATCAGTACGGCGAAGACCTGCCCGAGGTCGCCGGCTGGAAATGGACCAAGTGACCTGACGGAAAATGCGTTGACGGGGCCGCTGCGCACATGCAGCGGCCCCGTTGACGTATATGATCCGACCTGTTTTCCCATGCTTGTCCTCTGCCCGGCGTCCCGGGGCCTGCGCGGCCCCGGACCCCGCGGCAGGGATCTTCACCCCTGCACCCCGTATCGGCGATCAGCTCTGCCGCGATCGACCGGCAATGCCCGCCTGTCGATCATGCCGTCAGGGGCCGGTGCATTCTTTTAAAAGATCGCGTCCCTCTGCCTGATCAGCTGTTCCCGAATCAGGCTGAATTCGCTGCCTGAGGGCGTCGCGGCCTGTTTTCCCACGATCGCATCGGTAAATGTCGTGATCTTTTCGCGGATCCCGGTCAGAAGCCCGGCGTCCGGGACGACCAGCTTGCCTTCCTTAAAAGCCCGGTCCGTCTCTTCCAGCGTTTTGATCAGGTCGCCGAGGGTCTCCTCATCGATCTCGCCCTCCCGGGCCGATCGGAGGTATTCCAGAAGCATTTCCTTGAGGGCGATGCAGGTCTGGTTGATCGCCGCGGCTTCCTTTTCCGCCGCGAAATCTTCCTTTGTTTTGCCCCTGTTCCTGAATTTCTTCCTGAGCCACATAAAACCGGCCTGAAGAGAAGCGATGGAAAAGCTGTATCCGGCTGTATCCAGAATGGCGTCCCCGTCGATGCGGTTGTCCGATCCGTCGCTGTGACCGGCAAAGCAGATCTTCCCGCCTGAGGGACTGAATTTATCGATGATATCCGGGCTTATTTCAAGCCTCGCGTCCGTATGCGCCATGGTTCTTTCCTTTCATTTATCGTTTTTCGGGCCGTTTAAAGCGGTCGCGCGTATAATTTCATATGTTTTGATCATCCGCGCGGTGGGCCGATGATCGCCGAGTGTACGGCGGAGCGGAAAACAGACGCCGTAAGGGCGTTCAATATGCGGGCTCCGCCCGGGAATACTCCTCATCTGCCTTGACCTTGGCCCTCTCAATGGCTTCGGGCAGGATCCGGAGCAGCTCGTCCACCTCTTCCTCCGTGTTGTAGATCCCGAAGCTGACGCGGATCATGCCGGGGGTGTTCACGTCGGTGCATTCCTCAAAGGAGTCAAGCATCTCGTCCGGGATGCCCATCAGCCGCCACACGTAGGGGTGGGCGCAGAACGCGCCGCGCCGGGTGGCGATGCCGCCCATTTCCATGAGCGTTGTGGCCAGCACGTAGGTGTTGATGTCGGAAAAATTAAAGGTGACCACGCCGACGCGGTCGGAAAGGTCCTCGGTGTCCCCGTAGATGATCACGTTGGGAAGCTGCTTCAGTCCTTCGATCAGCCGGCGGTTCAACGCCGCTTCGTGTTCCGAGATCGCGTCGAAGCCCACCTCCAGCAGCACGTCGATGTCCGTCCCCAGGCCCACGACGCCGGGATAGTTGGGAGAGCCGGCCTCATAGGAGGTGGGGGCGTCCTTATAGGTCTGGGAATCGTCCCGCACGATATTCACGATGCCGCCGCCGTAAAACTCGGGCATGTGTTCGCCGAGCACTTTGGCCAGGCCCACCACCGCGCCGCCGCCGTAGGGCGAGTACATTTTGTGGGCGGAGAACACAAAGAAATCGATGTTTTCCTCCGGGGTCTCGCCCAGCATGGATAACCGGCGATGGGCGACGATCTGCGCGCCGTCCACGATGATTTTTGCGCCGTGGGCGTGCGCTATCTTCGCCACGCGGTGCACGTCGGTTACGTAGCCCGTCACATTGGATGCGGCGGTGACCGTAACGTATTTCACCCGGCCTTCGTTTTCCGTAAGCAGGCGTTCAATGTCCTCGTAGATCACGCGGCCCTGTTCGTCCACCTCGGCGTAGATCACCCTGCAGCGCTCCCGCCAGGGCAGGTCATTGGCGTGGTGCTCCATGCGTGTGGCCAGCACCAGGTCGTCTTCGCTTTCGATCAGGGCGGAGGCCAGCTTGTTCAGTCCGTCGGTGGTGTTGCTGACGTAAAAGCAGATATAGGTTTCCGGGTCCGCGCCGACGAAGGATAACACCTTGTCCCGGGTGGCGTTGTACAGCGCGGTGGAGTGATCGGATTTCTGCGAAAACCCGCGCCCGATGGAGCCGTACAGCAGCATTTCCCGGTCCACCGCCTCCATTACCGGCCTCAGAACGGGGGTCGTGGCCGCGTTGTCAAAGTTGATCATCGGCCGCATGGCGCCGTCGGCAAGCTCCACCAGTTCGTCGGCGCCTACCACATATTCGCGGATATTGCCGATGGTATAGACCGGAGCGGATTCCGCCGCCGCCGGAAGGGGGAAGCATCCCGCCGCGGCGCAGAAAGTCATGAGGGCCGCGAGCAGTATCACGGATAGACGGTTCGGTTTGTTTTTCATAATCTTCCTCCTGGCTGCGGCTGCGCCGCGCGGACGCGTCCGGATGAAGGACGCTTTTTTATCCGGAGATATGAAAGACCTTGCCCGTTTGAGGCGGTCCTTTGGGGACCGCCTCAAACGGGAAGGCCCGCAGGTTAAACCGCGGGGGGCTCAGCGCCCCCCGCGATCCGTTTGTCAGCCCTGGGAATCGCTGCCCAGGAAGTCGTAGATCAGTTCGATGCCGTTTTCCTTTTCCAGCAGGATCCTTCCGTTCCCCAGGTCGGAGAAGACCAGCTCGATGGGCTCCTCCGCCGGGACCTCTTCCATGTCGTATCCGTCCTCCGCGTTCAGGCGGAAGATCATGACCGAACCGGCGGTCACGGTCAGCTTGCCGGTTGCCGGGTCGTACAAGCCGTGGGCGCTGTAATCGGCATAGGATTCGTCGCCTTCGTCATGCAGGTACACATTGTAGCCGTATTCGTCGCCGATCTCCGAATCGTTCCAGGTGATCTCGGCGCTGGTCCTGCCGTCCTCGCTGCGCCAGAAGCCCGTAAAATTGCCGATGTCGGTGAACTCCAGGTCCGCTCCGGCCTGGCCGCGGCCGTCTTTCCAGGTCAGGCAGCCGTTTTCGTTGATGGCGAACACGGTGGTCTGCCCTTCCTCGTCCATGCCCTGATACTCATATTCGCCGCGCACGATGTCGCCGGTGATCGTTTCCGTGGTGTAATCGTTCTTCGAGGAAGAGATGGAAAGCAGGGCGTCCTGCTCTTCGTTGTAGACGCAGTTATACTCCCATTCGGTGCCATAATGCTCAACGGGATCGGTGGACCTGATGTAGACCCGGTAGCCTTCCTCTTCGTAATCGATTTTCACCGTCATGCCGAAGATGGCCCAATTGGTTTCGAACTTCTTTCCGCCTTCCGGCTGCGGAATCTCGTCGGCAAAGGCGAAAGCGCACATTGTCAGGCACATGGCCAGAGCCAGGATGATGCTTGCGATCTTTTTCATTTTGATTTACTTCCTTTCTTTTTTTACTCATTTTGCTCATGCGGCGGGCTTTATTCGCCCCGCCGTATTTTGATACGCGCAAATGGGGCGGGCGGCAGGGAAAACAAAAAATATCTCTCACGTCACCGGAAACGCCGCCCCGGACTTCATGGCGGAACAGGGGACCCCAGCGGGATCCGCACCGCTGCGGCCGCCTCCCTTCATCGGCTCTCCCCCGCTCCCAAAACTTCACTCTCCACTCTTCACTCTCCCCCCTCCTCTCCGCCTGTGCGGTCTTGACATAAAGTTCACTCTAAGTCTTATACTGATGATACCACACAGTCCGGCGCGCAGCAAGCCGGGACGGGACCGGAAAAAAAGGAGGACTGACAACGTGAAACAGCGTATATTCGGCAAAACTGGCCGCAGCGTATCCGAGATCGGCCTAGGCACATGGCAATTGGGCACCAAATGGGGCGATCCCTTCAACCGGGAGGAGGCTTTCCGCATCCTGGAAGCCGCCGAAGAAGCGGGCATCACTTTCATCGACACCGCGGACGTGTACAACGGCGGCAAAAGCGAGGAGACCATCGGGGAATACATTTCCGCCCATCCCGGTAAATTCTATATCACCACCAAGTGCGGCCGCCGGCTGAACCTCCACACGGCGGAGATGTACACCCCGGAGGCCATCGACGGCTTCATCGGGGACAGCCTGAGGCGCATGGGCCTGGAGAGGCTGGACATGATCCTCCTGCACTGCCCGCCCACGCCGGTATACGCCCGGGACGATATTTTTGCGGAACTGGAGAGGCAGAAGGCCGCGGGCAGGATCGCCGATTACGGCGTCAGCGTCGAAAAGGTCTCGGAGGGCCTTCAGGCCATGGAATACGGCATTTCGGCCATTGAGGTGATCTTCAACATGTTCCGCCTCAAGCCCCTGGACGAACTGATCCCTGCGGCGGAAAAGAACAACGTCGCCCTGATCGCCCGGGTGCCGCTTGCCAGCGGCCTGCTGACCGGCAGGTACACCCGGGACACGGTGTTCGGGGCGGGGGACCACCGCACCTACAACCGGGAAGGCGCGGCATTTGACAAGGGCGAGACCTTCTCCGGCGTCCCCTACGAAACGGGCCTCATGGCGGCCGACGCGCTCAAGGAGGCCCTCGGCACGAATGACCTCGCGCCGCTCGCCATCCGGTGGATCCTGATGCACCCCGCCGTCAGCGTGGTCATCCCCGGGGCCAGCCGGGCCGAACAGGTAAAGCAGAACGTCCGGGCCGCGGAGCTTGATCCCCTGACGGACGCGCAGATGAACGCCGTCCGGACAGTCTACGACCGGTACCTGAAGGACATCATCCATCCCCAGTGGTAATAAAGTATGGGCTGCCGCGGATCAAACGCGGCAGCCCGTCCATTTGGCGTCTTCAGCCCTCCAGGGCATACTTGGCGTGGAACTTTTCCACCTCCCGGGCAAAATCCCCGGTCTTTTTGTCCTTCAGGCGGTCCAGGTATTCGTGGGTGTCGAAGGCGCCCACATCCAGCTCGATCATAGCCACTGCCACGTTGGAGCAGTGGTCGGACACCCGTTCCATGTTGGTCAGAAGGTCGTTGAAGATGAAACCCTGCCGGATGGTGCAGGTCCCCTGCTGGATACGCTCCACGTGGTGCAGCTTCATTTCGTCGCACAAAAGATCGATGACCTGCTCCAGGGGCTCCACACGGCGGGCGATGTCCAGGTCCTCGGAGGTAAAGGCGTCGGAGGTGAGGCCCGTCACCTCCGAAACGGCGGCTGTGATCACCCTCAATTCCTTCTGGCCCGCCTCGGAGAATACCACGTGCTTTTCGTAGCTTTCCCGGGCGCTCTGGGCGATGTTCAGGGCATGGTCGGTCAGGCGTTCGAAATCAGAGAGCACATGGAGGTATTTGGACACCTCCCGGCTCAATTGGGTGGTCATGGGCTTGCCGGTCAGCTTGGTCAGGTAGGTGCCCAGGATGTCCTCATAGCGGTCGGCCTTGGCTTCCATATCCGATACCTGCAGGAAGCGCTCCTCGCTGTAATCCCACAGAAGGCCGATAGCTGAGTCGATAGCATGCTTGGCAAGCACCGCCATTTCGTCGTTGGTGAGGCGGCAGTGCTCGATGGCCACGGCTGGATGGTCCAGGAAGCGTTCCTCCAGCTGGATCTCCGGGGCGGTCTCGTCCTTCTTTTCGGGGACCAGCATGGTCACGATGGCCTCGATCACGTCGGTGAAGGGGAGCAGCAGCAGGACCATCGCCAGGCGGAACACGGAGTTCACCACCGCGATGCCCACCGGGTTCATCGGCATCCCCATGAATCCGAAGTGGAAAATGGTGTTGGCGATATAGAACAGCGACGCGCAGGCCAGCACGCCGATCACCGACGCCACCAGGTACACAAAAGCCGAGCGCTTGCCGTTGGTGCTCGCCCCCAGGGCCGAGAGCAGCACAGGGGCCGAGGCGCCGATGGTGACGCCCATCAGAAGGGGCAGGGCGGAATCCAGGGTCATGGCCCCGCTGACCGACAGGGCCTGCAGGACGCCCACCGCCGCGGAGGCGGACTGCAGGAGGGCGGTGAGGACCGCGCCTACCAGGATGCCGATCACCGGGTGGCTCATCCGGGTCAGCAGGTCCAGGAACCAGGGCTGGTCCCTCAGGGAGCTGACGGCGCCGGACATGGTGCTCATGCCGAACATCAATATGGCGAAGCCCATCAGGATGTTGCCGATATAGACGTAGATCTGTTTTTTGCCGAACATGCGGAAAAGGATGCCGGCCACCGCGACGATGCCGGTCAGGGTGGCGGTGGACAGCATCCCCGCCAGGCCCGAGGCCCCGTCGATGTAGCTGAGGCAGATGACCCAGCCGGTGATGCTGGTGCCCAGGATGGACCCCAGGATCACCGAGATCGCCTGTCTCAGCTTCATGATGCCGGAGTTGACGAAGCCCACCGTCATGACAGAGGTGGCGCATGAGGACTGGATTACCGCCGTAACGCCGGTGCCCAGCAGCAGCCCCTTGAACTGGGTGCCCGAAAGGCGGAACAATATGGGCTCCAGCTTGTTGCCCGACACCTGCTTCAGGCCCTCGCCCATCAGCGTCATGCCGAACAGAAACAGCGCCACGCCTCCGAACAATCCAATGATCTGCGAAAGTTCCATTCCGGTAAAAACCTCCGAATAACATCATTTACCGCATTCAGGATACTCTTTCAATGTTAAATCCGGGTCCCCGTCCAGGTTAAATCCAGGTTAAATCGCATACGGCCGGACAGGCACCGCCCCGCCCCGCAGCGCCCATCGGGGGATCTTTGCCGTGCTGCCGGCCCGGATCCAAAAAAACAGTCTACCAAACCGCCGCCGGATGTGGTAGGATAAACCGAAGGAGGTGGAGAAAACGATCTATCTTCTTGAAGACGACGACAGCATACGCAAGCTGGTGATCTATGCCCTGAACAGCCAGGGCTTTGAAGCCATGGGGTTCGATACCCCGTCGGCGTTCCGCGCCGCCATGGCGGAAAAAAAGCCGGACCTGGTGCTCCTGGATATCATGCTTCCGGAGGAGGACGGCATATCCATCCTGACAAAGCTCCGCGCCGCCCCCGGGACCCGGACCCTGCCGGTGGTGATGCTGACCGCCAAGGACACCGAATTCGACCGGGTGGAGGGCCTGGACGCCGGCGCCGACGACTATATCTCCAAGCCCTTCGGCATGATGGAGCTGGTGGCCCGCGTCCGTGCGGTGCTGCGGAGGGCGGATCATTCGTCCCGGGAAACGTACCTGGAATGCGGTCCCATCCGGGTATGGCCGGAAAACCATGAGGTGACAGTGAACGGAGAGAACATCCACCTGACATACAAGGAATTTTCCCTCCTCTGCCTGCTGATGGAGAACCGTGGCCGCATCCTGACCCGCGACGTGCTGATGGACCGGGTCTGGGGCCTGGGGGCGGAAAGGGAAAACCGCACCCTGGATGTGCATATCCGCACGCTGAGGGCCAAGCTGGGCAAGGCCGGCGACGCCATCGAGACCGTCCGCGGCGTGGGCTACCGCATGACGGACGGCGCGGCCGCCTGATCCCTGCGCGCCCGGCGATCACAAAAAGACTTCCGACGTATAATACGGAGGTGCAGCCATGGTCAAAACGATTTTCAGGAACACCTTTCTCGTGGGCATCGTGGTCCTTGTCCTTTGTGCCGGCATGTTCTTCGGCATCCAGTTCACCCAGTCCGTGACGTCGGCCCATGAGACCCTCCGGCAGGAAGCGGTGTTCGCCGAAAAAGGACTGATGCTCGCCGGCCTTGATTACCTGGCCTCCCTTGACAGGGACGACCGGGTCACCTGGATCGACAAAAACGGCGAAGTCCTGTACGACAACCGTACCGGCGAAGGGATCCCCAACCAGAAGGACGACCCGGAGGTGCGGGACGCGTTTGTGTCCGGGGCGGGCCACAGCGTCCGCAAAAGCGGCTCCGTCGGGGAAAGGACCGTTTATTACGCCCTCCGCTGCGCCGACGGCACCATACTGCGCCTCAGCCGGCCGCTGTCCGCGGTGCAGCAGACGCTGACCAGCGCGTCGCTGCTTTTGTGCATCCTGGTTTTGATGACGCTCATCTCCATCGTGCTGGCCTTCCGGGCCGCCAAGCAGATCGTCAAGCCCATCAACGAAATGGACCTGGACGATCCCGCGGCGACCCCCTATCCGGAGCTCAAGCCCCTCCTTCAGCGCATCCAGGACCAGAGCCTGACCATCCGGGAGGAAACGGACCAGCGGGAGCAGATGCGTCGGGAGTTTTCCGCCAACGTGTCCCACGAATTGAAGACGCCGCTGACCTCCATCTCCGGCTTTGCGGAGCTGATGAGCCAGGGCCTGGTGCCCCCGGAAAAGATCCCGGAATTTTCCGGCGACATTTTCCGGGAATCCCAGAGGCTGATCAACCTGGTTGATGACATCATGCGCCTGTCCAAGCTGGACGAAAACGCGGTGCCCCCGGACTGGGAAAACGTGGACCTGTACGACCTGGCCTCCGACACCATCGACAGCCTGCGGCCCGCCGCGGAAAAACAGACCGTCTCCCTCCGCCTGATGGGAGAGCACCTGTCCGTCAAGGGTATCCGCCGGCTGCTTGGGGAAATGGTCTATAACCTGTGCGACAACGCCATCAAATACAACCTCCCCGGCGGCAGTGTGACGGTGACCGTCGCCTCCGCCGATGAAGGGACCCTGCTCCGTGTGGCGGACACCGGCATCGGCATCCCGAAGGACAAGCAGGACCGGGTGTTCGAAAGGTTCTACCGGGTGGACAAGAGCCACTCCCGGGAGCTGGGCGGCCCGGGTCTGGGGCTGTCCATCGTCAAGCACGGCGCCCAGTTCCACGGCGCCCAGGTCCAATTGGAAAGCGACCTGGACAGCGGCACTGTCATCACGCTGGTCTTCCCCAAATAAGAATATCACGCATACCAGGAGGAAAGAAAGATGCTCCGGAACGTTAAAACGCTGGGCCGCTTCGCCGAGGACAGCAGCGGCACGCTGTGGATGTGCTCCCCCGCCTGCGAAATAAGCTTCGTCCTGAAGGACGCCCGCTTCCTCAGACTTGTCCTTTTATGGAACGGCACCTGCCCGGAAACCACCGTCGACCGGGTGCTGCCCCGGTACGCTGTCTACCTGGACGGGGAAAAGCTGACCGACAGCCGCCTCAGCGTCCCGAAAACCGAACTGACCGTTTTTGAAAGCGACAGGAAGGAGACCCACACCGTGCGGCTGGTGAAGCTGAGCGAGTGCAGCCAGAGCCTGATGGCCCTCGGGGAGATCCTGACGGACGGGGAAACGCTGCCCCTGCCGGAAAGGAAACTGAAGCTTGAGTTCATCGGCGATTCCATCACCTGCGGCTACGGCATCGACGGCAGGGCGGAGGACACCTTTTCCACCGAGACCGAAAACGCCGAAAAATCCCACGCGTTCCTGGCGGGCCGCACCCTGGGGGCGGACACGGTGTTCACTTCGATCAGCGGCTGCGGGCTGATCAGCGGCTACACCGAAGGGGACATCAACGACGGGAACGTGATGGCTCCGGTATATGAAATGTGCGGAAAGATCGACTGGACGATGCCGGGCGGAAAAAAGCCCCAGGAGATCCCCTGGGATTTTTCCCGCTTCCGTCCGGATTATATCGTGATCAACCTGGGCAACAATGACCTGAGCTGGACGCGCCATATCCCGGAGCGGGAGGAGATGTACCGTCTGAAATATGTGGAATTCCTCCGCATGGTGCGCAAAAACAACCCCCAGGCCCGTATCCTGTGCGCCCTCGGCGTCTTCGGGGAGGACCTGACGGACGCGGCGAGGGAGGCCATGGAGGCCTGGCAGCGGGAGACCGGCGACCGCAATGTCCGCTTCCTGAAGCTTCCGGCAAAGGACGAGGAAAAAGACGGCGCCGGAGCGGACCATCATCCCTCCGAAAAGACACAGAGGCTCCTGGCGCAGGTCTATATCAGCGCCCTTTCGGAATGGATGGGAAGCTGAAGGGACCGAGAGGTAAACAATGCCGCTGAAGATCATCAGGGAAGACATCACCCGCGTCCATGCCGACGCCATCGTGAACACGGCCAACCCCCGGCCCATCATCGGCCGGGGGACAGACATGGCCGTGTATCTTGCCGCCGGAGCGGAGGACATGCTGGCGGAAAGGAAAAAGATCGGCGGCATCCTGCCGGGACAGGCGGCGGCCACCGGCGCTTTCCGCCTGAACGCCCGGTATGTCATCCACACGGTGGGCCCCCAGTGGCGGGGCGGCGGATTTCACGAAAGGGAGACTCTGGGCGAATGCTACACCCGCTCTCTCGCCCTGGCGGACCGCCTCAAATGCGAAAGCGCCGCCTTCCCGCTGATCTCCGCGGGGATCTACGGCTTTCCGAAGGATGAGGCCCTTTCCATCGCCTTTTCCGCGATCAGCCGCTTCCTTCTGTCCCATGACATGACGGTCATCCTGGCGGTCTTCGACCGGGACGCCTTCGAAATGTCCGGCCGCCTGTTCACCGACCTGGAGGACCTGATCGGCGGCAGGGAGACCGCCCGGCCCGCGAAGGAAACCCGCGGCATCGCCATGAACAACCTGCGCGCGGCCCCGGAGCCCCGCGGCGGCATAAGCGAAGCGCCGTTTGCCGCGCTGGAGGAGGCCCTGGATACAAAGGAGGACTCCTTTGTCCAGAAGCTTTTCCGCCTGATCGACGAACGCGGCCTGGACGACGTGACCGTATACAAGCGGGCCAACATCGACCGGAAGCTGTTTTCCGGCATCCGGTGCAAAAAAAACTATCACCCAAAGAAAAAGACCGCCGTCGCCCTGGCCATCGCTCTGGAGCTCAGCATGGACGAAACGGCGGATCTCCTTGCCCGGGCAGGCTATGCCCTATCCCCAAACGACCGGTTCGACGTCATCATTGCATATTTCATCTCCCGCCGGTTCTACAGCGTCTGGGAGATCAACGCAGCGCTCTTCAAATACGGAGAGCAGACGCTTGACTGATGACGCCCAGTCTTTATCCGCCTTCACATTCAGCCCTGCGGCGCCGGGGCTCCTTATAAGAACCTTTTCCGGGAGATTTCGTGTTCATGGAAAAAAGCAAGCGGAACATCGGCCCGCTTCTGATCATCCTCGCGGGCTGCTTCTGGGGCAGCATGGGCATTTTTGTCCGCAGGCTCGGCGCCTTTGGATTCACTTCGGTCCAGATCGTATCCATCCGCATTACCCTTGCCGCGCTTTTTTTCTGTATCCTGCTGCCGCTTAAGGATCGCTCCGCTTTCAGGATCGCGCCGCGGGATATCCCGCTGTTCCTGGGACTGGGATTCGGGAGCATCCTGTTTTTTACGGTCTGCTACTTTACGGCCATCACCATGATGCCGCTTTCCACAGCGGCGATCCTCCTGTATACCTCGCCGGTCTGGATCATGCTGATGTCCATGCTGTTTTTCCGCGAAAAACCGAGCGGGCTCAGGTTCCTTGCCCTGGCGCTCGCCATCGCAGGCTGCGTCCTTGTTTCCGGGGTATCCGGCGAAGGGATCACCCTGACCGGCCTGCTGGTCGGCCTCGGCTCCGGCATCGGCTACGGCCTGTACAGCATCCTGGGGACTGTCGCGCTCAGAAGGTACTCCCCCTACGCCGTCACGGCGTATACGTTCCTGTTTGCCGCCTGCGGTTCTTTCATGGTCTGCGGCCCGGCGGACATGGTATCGAAATTCGCCGCCGCCCCGGATACAGCGGAACTGCTGCTTTTGTGCGCGCTGACCGCCCTCGTCACCGCGGTGGTCCCGTTCCTCTTCTACACCCTCGGCCTGCGCACGGTGGAGGCGAGCCGGGCCGGGATCCTCGCCACTGTCGAGCCGATGGTGGCCACGCTGGTAGGGATCTGGGTCTTTTCCGAACCCCTGACCCTCCCCTCCGCCCTCGGGATCGCCCTGATCCTCGCCGCGGTGGTACTGCTGAACCGGAAGGGGAAGACCGCGGGAAAACAGGAGACCGGATCGCCTTCGCCAAACTGACGCCGATCCTCAGTCCCTCACGGGGCCTTGTCGGCGCACAGCTCCGCCATCCGCACGCAGAAGTCCGGCATCTCCCTTTTGAGGCGGACGAAGCGGCCCTCCCGGTCCAGGAAGCAGTGCTCGGAAACGGCCTCGCACACCGTTTCGCCGTTTGCGGCGTTTGTCATCTGGTAGCGGAGGGCGGCCACGACGCCGTTGAAGGACTCCACCGACACCGTGATGTCGATGTCGTCCCCGAAAGTGCAGGGGCGCCTGTAATCGCAGCGGAGGGAGCGGACCGGGGAAAAAATGCCCTGCGATTCCATTCTGGCGTAGGGAAAGCCGATCCGCTCCATAAAATCGACGCGGGCTTCCTCCATCCAGCGGATATAGTTGGCATGATGGGCGATGCCCATCATATCGGTCTCGTAATACTGCACGCGATGCCTGTAGGGTCCCATGGGCGCTCCTTTCATGATCGTCGACGCTGTCTTTTTTGCTTTCCGCCGGGCTTTCAGCCCGGCAGTGTTCCTTTTTGGCCCGAAGGCTGTTATACTTCGGATATGCCCGCGCCATGCGCGGAAATCGGAGGTGATCCCAAATGACGGAGATCGAGGCGGTCTATGCCAGGCACTCGGTACGGGCGTTCCTGGACAAAAAGATCGATGTTGAAACGGCGAAAAAGCTGGAGGAATCAATCGAAGGATGCAACGCCGCCTCAGGGCTGCGTCTGCAGTTCCTGCCGGACGCCGGAAACACCTTCGGTCGGCTGCTCAGCCGGGTGATGGGCCTGGGCAGCGCCCCGGCCGTGATCGCCTGCGTCGGGAAGGACGGCCCCGGCCTGGAGGAAAGGATCGGCTACTGGGGCGAAAGGGCGGTGCTGGCCGCGCAGTCCCTGGGGCTCAACACCTGCTGGGCGGGCACCTTCAGCCCAAAGGGCGTACCCTGCGGGATCGCCCCGGGAGAGCGCCTCGTCATCGTGATCGCCGTCGGTTACGGAAAGACCGGTGGAACGCCGCACCGCGGCAAAACGGCGGACCAGGTGTCCTCCGGTCCCGCGGACGCGCCGGACTGGTTCCGCCGGGGCGTGGAGCTGGCGCTGCTGGCGCCCACGGCCATCAACCAGCAGAAATTCGAATTCGTCCTGGAAAAGGACGGCTCTGTGACGTCCACCCAACACCGCGGGCCCTTCAGCTCAGTGGACCTGGGCATCGTCAGGTATCATTTTGACCTGGCGAGGAAGGAAGCCGGGCTGGGACCGCTGTGGGGATGAGCCTCGGTGTATGATACGCCGCCCGGTCCGCGGGGATACCGAAAAACGGAGGGGAAAAGATCAAAAGCTCTGTTTCATGACACATCGGTCAATAGGAGATAGGGGGCATAAGCATGAAAACGGGCCTTGTCCTGGAGGGCGGAGGCATGCGCGGCATGTTCTCCTGCGGCGTCCTGGACGTAATGATGGAGCGGGACATGATGTTTGACGGGGCCGCGGGCATTTCAGCCGGGGCGGTATTCGGCTGCAATCTCAAATCCCGCCAGCCGGGGCGCGCCCTGAGATATAACATGAAATACATCCGGGACCCGCGCTACTTGAGCCTGCGCTCCCTGCTTGGGACGGGCGACCTGTTCGGCGCGGATTTCTGTTACCGGGAGCTGCCCCGGATCCTGGATCCATTCGACACGGAGACCTTCCGCAGGGACCCGATGGCCTTCTACGTTGGGGCGACGGACATATCCACTGGCAGGATCGTATACCGCCGGTGCATTGACGGCGGCGAGGAAGACATGCTTTGGCTGCGGGCCTCGGCATCGCTCCCCTTCGTATCCCGCCCGGTGGAGATCGGCGGCGGCATGTACCTGGACGGCGGCATCGCCGAAGCCGTGCCCTGTTCGGTGATGGAAAAGGAGGGCTACGAACGCCTCATCCTGGTCCTGACCCGGCCGAAGGGCTACCGCAAAAAGAAGGGCCGCCCCCTGCCCCGTTTCCTGCCCATGGCGAAAAAATACCCCGCCCTGGCCGAAGCCATGGATCGGAGGGCCGATATGTACAACCGGCAGATGGATACGATCGACCGGGCGGAAGCGGATGGAAGGATCTTTGTGATCCGCCCGCCGCGCCCCCTGGATATCCGGCGGATCGAGAAGCGCCCCGCAGAGCTGGAAAAAGCCTGGCGCGTCGGCCGGGAGACCATGGAGGAACATTTCGCCGGCGCAAAGGCGTTCCTGTGCCGCGGGTAAGGCCGCGTCGCTGGTCAGATCAATGCCATGGCTTGCCCGTGCCCCGATGCGTGGCCTCTCCGTCTGTTCCCTGGCCCCGGCCCGGAAAAACTTGTTTTCACACAGAAGCGGGGAGGACTTCGTCCGCCGCCGCACGGCGGTCCCCCTTCCCCTGAAGGGGAAGCGTACGGGGTCTTCCCTGACGATCGGATAAATCTGCAGCATAATGGTTCAGGCAGCGGAAACAGGCAGTCATAAGCATATATCGGACGGAAGCCCCGGGAGTGAGACTCCTCGTTACCGCTCCGCCGAAGCGGATCATGTCCTGACGCCTGAGAACTGGCTTTGATAAAGCTCGGCGTAGGCGCCGTTCTTTTTGATCAGTGTATCATGGTCGCCCTGCTCCACGATATGGCCGTCCCGCATCACCAGGATGCTGTCGGCATCACGAATGGTGGAGAGGCGGTGGGCCACGATAAAGCTGGTGCGGCCCTTCATCAGCCTGGCGAAGGCCTCCTGGATCAGCACCTCGGTGCGGGTGTCGATGGAGGACGTGGCTTCGTCCAGGATCAGCATGGGCGGGGTGGAGAGCATCACCCGGGCGATGCACAAAAGCTGCTTCTGTCCCTGGGACAGGCTGCCGCCGTTCTCCCCCAGCACCGTATCATAGCCCTGGGGCAGCCGGCGGATGAAGGAATGGCAGTGGGCCGCCCTGGCCGCCGCGATCACCTCGTCCATGGATGCGTCGGGCCGTCCGTAGGCGATATTGTCCCGTACGGTACCGGTCTTGAGCCAGGTCTCCTGCAATACCATGCCGTAATTTTGCCTGAGGGATCTGCGCGTCATATGGCGGATATCGGTACCGTCCACCCGGATCGCGCCCCGGTCCACGTCGTAAAAGCGCATCAGCAGGTTGATCAGCGTGGTCTTTCCGCAGCCGGTGGGGCCCACCAGGGCGATGCGCTTTCCCTTGTCCACCCGCAGGCTGAAGCCGGTGATCAGGGGTCTCTTCGGATCATAGGCAAAGTCGACGTTCTCGATCTCCACCGTGCCTCCAGCCTCAAAGGAGACCGCATCGGCGTCCTCCTCTTTCTGGTCCTGTTCGTCCAGCAGGGCAAACACCCGGGCGGCGCAGGCCAGGGCGTTTTCCAGTTCGGTCACCACGCCGCTTATCTCGTTGAAGGGCTTGGCATACTGGCTGGCATAGCTCAGGAAAACGCTCATCGCGCCCACAGTGATGCTCCCGTCCACGCACAGCAGGGCCGACAGGAACGCCACCGCGGCATACACCGTGTTGTTTACAAGGCGCGTGGACGGGTTGGTCAGGGAAGAAAAGAAGGTGGCTTTCAGGCTCACCTGCCTCAGCTCCTCGTTGACCTCGTCGAACTCCGCCATGGCCTTTCCCTCATGCCCGAAGACACGGACCACCTTTTCGCCCTCGATCATTTCATTGATCAGGGCCGTTTCGCGTCCCCGCACCTCGGCCTGGGCCGTAAAATAGCGGTGGGTGCGTGAAGCGATGAAGCCTGCGACAAACAGCCCCAGGGGGGTGAGCACCACCACCGCCAGGGCGATGCGCAGGTCCATGGTCAGCATGATGCCCAGGGTGCCGGCAATGGTGATGACGCCGGTAAAAAGCTGGGTAAAGCCCATCAGCAGCCCGTCGGCCAGGGCATCCACGTCCGATATCAGGCGGCTGACCAGGTCGCCGGAGGGATGGGCATCCAGATAGGACAGGGGCAGGCGCTGGAATTTGTCCATGATCCTCTCCCGCAGGTCCCTGGATACCGAATAGGTGACACGGTTGTTGGTCATGGCCATGGCCTGCTGGGCCGCCGAGGACAGGGCAAAGCAAAAGCCGATCAAAAGCAGCGCCGTGCCCACCCGGCCCATATCCACCTGGCCCTGGCCCAGCATACCGTCGATGGCCCGCCCCGAAAAGAAGGGTATCAGCAGCGCCGCCGCCGATGTGACCGCCGCGCAGGCCAGGCTGAGGACGACATTCTTAAGATAGGGACGCACGAAGGCGGCCAGGCGCTTCAGCGTTCCCCGATCCAGCTTTTTCCCCTTCTTCGTTTTTCCTTTATTCCCGTTTACTTTCCCGTCCACAGGATCTTTCTCCTTAACCTTGTTCACTCCGCCGTCTCCGTCCGTTCGGTCTTCATAGCCGGCCAATCCGACTCTCAACTCTCAACTCTCATCTCTCAACTCTTATTTTCGTCTTCTCCCTGCCTGTACTGGCTTTCGTGGATCTGGCGGTACACGGGGCAGGTCTCAAGCAGCGTATCGTGCTTTCCCTGGCCCACCAGCTTTCCGTCGTCCAACACCAGGATGCGGTCGGCGTCCCGCAGGCTGCCGGTGCGCTGGCTGACAAGGAACACCGTGGTATCCTCAAGCTTTTCCAGGGCCCGGCGAAGCTTCAGGTCGGTGGCGTAATCCAGGGCCGACGACGCGTCGTCAAGGATCAGGACCTTCGCGCCGGCAAGCAGTGCGCGGGCGATGGTCAGCCGCTGGCGCTGGCCACCGGAAAGGTTCCGCCCGCCCTGCTCCACCGGCGCGTCCAGGCCCTCGCCCTTTTGAAGGACAAATTCCTCCGCCTGGGCATCCCTGAGGGCCTGCCACATCTCCTCGTCGCCGGCGTCCTCCCTTCCCCACTGAAGGTTGGAACGGACCGTGCCCCGGAACAGCTGGCTCTTCTGCGGCACCACGGCCACCATGCGGCGGATCTCCTCCGTCGGGATGGAGGTGACGTCCCGGCCGAACAGGCGCACCGTACCGCCGGAAGCGTCGTACAGCCGGGGGATCAGGTTCACCAGGGTGGTCTTTCCGGAGCCGGTGGAGCCGATGACACCCACGGTCTCACCCCGGCGGACGGTAAAGGTAACGCCCTCCAGGCTGTTGTCCGCACCGCCGTAATTGACAGAGACGTCCTCAAAGGACACCGCCTCGCCTTCCCGTACGGGCCCATCGGGGTTCATCGGGACGGTGATGTCGATATCCATCACCCGGCTGACGCGCCCGAGGCCCGCCCATGCCCTTGAGATCAGGACGATCAGGTTGGCAAGCTTCACCAGCTCCACCAGGATCTGGCTCATATAATTCACCAGGGCCACCACGCTTCCGCTGGCCATCACGCCTGCGTCCACCTTGCCCGCGCCCATGGACAGGATGGCGATAATGCACAGGTTGACCACGGCGTAGGTCAGCGGGTTCATCATGGCCGATACCCTGCCGGCCAGGTTCTGGGCCTTGAAAAGCGCGGTGTTGTCCCGGGAAAAGGCTTCCTTTTCGGCTTCTTCCCGCCCGAAGGCACGAACCACCCGCACGCCTGTCAGGTTCTCCCGGGCGTCCCGGGTCACGCTGTCCAGGTCCCCCTGGATATCCCGGTACATCGGGGCCGTTTTCATCATCACAGTGCCCACGATGCCGGACAGCACCGCCACCCCCAGTATGAACACCAGGCCCACGGTGCCGTCGATCCTCAGCGCCATGACCACCGCGCCGATGACGATGAACGGGGACCTGAGGAACAGCCGCAGGAACATATTGACCCCGTTCTGCACCAGGTTGATGTCGCTGGTGAGGCGGGTGATCAGCGTGGAGGTGCCCACGCTGTCCAGAACGCGGCAGGGCATCCCGTTCACCCGGGCGTACAGGTCACGCCGCAGGCCCGAGGCGGTTCCCACCGCGGCGCGGGCCGCGAAATACTGGGCCGTGAAGGAGCAGAGCAATCCCAGCACCGCCATCCCCACCAGGATCAGGCACTGACGGAGGATATACCCGCTGTCGCCCGAAGGGATCCCCTTGTCGATGATGCGCGCCACCACCATGGGCACCAGCAGGTCGAAAAACGCCTCCAGCATTTTGAACAGCGGCGCCAGGACGCTTTCCATCGCGAATTTTCTGATATATGGCTTCAGGTATTTCAATTCTTACATGTCCTCCAACGCGTTTTTTGCCAGGATATACGCGCCGTAAAGGCCGCTGAGGGGAAAGAGCTCCGGCCGTACGATGGTTTTTTCCAGGTCCAGGGCGTTTTCTGAATGGAGATAGCCCCCCAGGTATTCCTTCGTCCGCTCCCGGACCATGGGCAGCAGCTCCTCCCGGTGCATGACGCCGCCGCCCAGCACGATCCTTTGGGCCGACAGGAGCATCAGCGCGTGGACACACATCTGGGCCAGGTAATCGCTTTCAAGCTTCCAGGCGATATGGTCCCCGGGCAGCATGGCGGCGGGAACGCCCCAGCGCTTTTCGATGGCCGGGCCCGACGCCAATCCCTCCAGGCAGCCCCGATGGAAAGGGCAGAGCCCCTGGGGCATCGGGTCCTCCGGATGGACCCGAAGCGGGATATGGCCCCATTCCGGGTGGGCGCCGCCGTGCAGCGCCTTCCCGTCCACCGTCACGCCGCCGCCAATACCGGTGCCCACCGTCACGTACACCGACACACCGGTGCCGCGGGACGCGCCGTACAGGGCCTCGCCCAGCGCGGCGGCATTCACGTCGGTATCGATCCCGCAGGGCACCGAAAGGCCGCGCCGGAAAAAACCCAGCACATCCGTACCCTCCCAGCCGGGCTTGGGCGTCACCAGCACATGCCCATAGTCAGCCCTTTCAGCGTCCAGCCCCAGAGGGCCAAAGAACGCGATGCCCAGCGCCGATATCCCTTCCCCGCGGAAAAAATCCAGCATTCCCGGGAGGGTCTCCCCCGGCAAAGCGGTCGGGATGACTTCACGCTTCACAACGCGTCGGTCTTCGTCCATCACCGCCAGCACCATTTTGGTCCCGCCGCCCTCGATACATCCGAATAGCATCGTTCCGCCCCTTTCCACATGCATATAAAAAAAGTAGGGAGGCCCAAAAAGCCTCCCGGAGCCAGCCCGGCTCAGTCTTCCTTGAACAGTTCGGATTCGGAATTGATCACATGCGTCTGGTCCTCGATCAGGCGCAGGAAACGGCTGCGGTAATCCCTGGCCGTGGATTTGAGGATCCCGATCTCGTTTTCAATGCGTTCCTTTTCTTCCTTGAGGTCCGCGACCGCGTTCCCGGCCTTGGCGCGGGCGCTGTTCACGATCTCGTCGGCTTCCTTGCGGGCATCGGCCACCATCTGGTCGTATACCTGCTGGGCGCTGGCGAGAAGTTTCTTCGCGGCTTCGCTGGAGTCCTTCTGGACCGGTGCGGGCACAGGTGCCGGGGCAGGCGCAGGCGCGGGCGCGGG
>JAFWWK010000196.1 GCA_017523615.1 Clostridia bacterium | reverse complement strand
TGCCGGGATCGTATTCCAGGACGCCTTCCTTGCACAGGTCCACCAGCAGCTGCAGGCCTTTGAGGCCGTTTTCGCTGTCCATGGTGTAGGAGTTGTGCTCGGGATTGGTGAAGGAAGCGCTGAAGAGGTTCATGGCGAGGGCGCGGGTGCCCTGGTCGCCGCCCTGGCCGCCGCAGTACACGGTGCCGGTGGGCACAAAGCCTGCGGCCGCCAGCGCCCGCAGGGCGTTGACAAAGCCCTCAGTGGTCCAGGTGTGTTTCTCGGTGTCGATGTACTGGAGGGCGCCGGCCGCCTCAAAATCGTTGTAGTTGATGACCATGCAGTGGGTGGTCATGCACAGGGGATACTCGTAGTAGACGCCGTCTGCGTTCTTGCAGGCCGCGACGACCGCCTGGGAGGTGGCGCCGATGTCGGCCAGGGCTTCCTCGGTCCACAGGTCCGAAAGGTCCAGCATCTTGCCTGCGGCGCCCCAGGTGGTGACCAGGCGCTCGGGGCCTTCCATCACGATGTCGGGGGCGGTACCCGCCTCGATGGCGGTGGATACCTGGGAGTCGCCGTTGGTGTAGTCCAGGTACTGGACGCTTACCTTGATGTTGGGATAGGCGGCGTTGAAGTTGGAGATGATCTCGTTGACGGTGGCTTCCTGGCCCCACGCGCCGATGGGGTAGGTCCACAGGGTGATGGCGACCTCGTCATCGGCCAGGCCGACGGCGGCGGGGACCATCATCATCAGGGCAATGAGCAAAGCAAGCAGCTTCTTCATGATATGGGATCCTCCTTTGTGGGATTTTGTGTTTGGCCGCGTCGCATGCGGCTCTGATGATTTAAATGTACTACAAAGTTTTGTCCTTGTCAACGGTTTTTTGTGACTATTCGGAAAAAAAATAGCCTTATTTTACATACTTATGCGCGTTGACAGTCAAAAAACCGCCCTGTATAATAAGAATAGAAAAAATGTAGTACAAACCCGTCCGGAAGGGGTGGCCCCATGAAAGACCGCGAACACGGCGAACGGCTGTATATATCCGCCTTTCGCGAGATACGCAGTTATATCATCCTGAACGGCCTGAAGGAGGGCGATCTGCTGCCCACCGAAAAGACCCTGTGCGAAAGGCTCGGCGTCAGCCGCAACGTGCTGAGGGAAGCCATCAAAAGCATGGAGCTGATGGGCATGGTCCGGGCCTGCCCGGGCCGGGGCACCGAGATCTTAAGGTTTTCGATGGATTTCGTTTTCCAGAACGTCCTGTTCTTCCACGTGGGCGACGACGACCCTTCGGTGAGGGAGATGTTCGCCATCCGGCGCATCCTGGAGATAAGCTACGCGCCGATGGCCTTCGCCGCCCTGGACCAAAGCGGCATAACGGCATTGGAGGACTGCGTCAGAAGGATGCGCAGGTCCTATGAGGAGACCGGCTATTTCGGCGAGGAGGACAGGGAATTCCACATGCTCCTCTTCCGCCCTTTGAACAATTCCGTCCTCTACAGCCTGCTGGACGCCATATGGGACGTGGATGTCACCTTCCAGCTGGAGCAGAAAAGGCCCCATCTGTCCGATTCGGTGGTCAAGCACGAAAAGATCGTCGAAGCCCTCAAAAAGGGCGATCCCGCGGCCTTCGAGGAAGCCATGCTCCGGCACTTCTCCAGCGGCAAATACCTGGAGAAGAGCGGCTACGCCGAATACTGACTTTATCATGCGTTTTTCCCTCCTGCCGGCCGCATATCCCAAATATCGCCGCAGGCGCAAAGCGCGTTATACAAGCCCCAGGCGCCTGAGCGCCGCCTCCACGCCGCCCTCCCCAAAGGACGGCGCGACCATGTCCGCCGCCGCCAGGGCCTCCGCATCCCCGCCGGCCATGCACACGCCGCACCCGGCGCCAAGGAGCATATCCACGTCGTTGGCCCCATCGCCGAAGGCCACGGTATCCTCCATGGGGATCCCGAGAAGAGAGCATACCAGGCGCATGCCGGCGGCCTTGTCGTGCCCCGCGGGCACGATCTCGCACACCTCCCGGCCGTGTCGGAAAAGATTCCATTCCCCCGAAAGGCGGCCAAGGACCTCCTCCCGATCCGGGGAAAGGCGCATATCGCAGGTCATCTTCGACGCCCGCCACCTGCCCCGCTCCCCTTTCAGGTCCCTCAGGACATCGCCGGAGCGTTTTTCCACCGCGGTCATATAAGGGTCGTCCCTGAAGGCCGCCATGTCGGCGTACATGTATTCCGCCCCCTCAAGCAGCACCCGAAAACCGTGAGCCTCCAGATCGTCGATCATGGGCTCCAGGACGGAGGGGGGCAAGACCTTTTCGTACAGGACCCGCGCTTCCCCCGCCTTCAGGGACAGGCTGCCGTCCCCCGGACGCCTGACCTCCGCCCTGGTTCCGCAGCCTGTGACCATGCCGTCCAGGCCGATATCCCAAAGGGCCGGCCGGAGCGCGAAGGAGCGGGTCCTGCCGGTGTTGACGAACACCATATGGCCCGCCCGGCGCGCCTTTTCCAGCGCCCGCGCCGTCGCCGGGGGGATGCGCTCCTCCCGGTCCCACAGCGTTCCGTCCAGATCGAAAAACAGGATCTTCCCTTTCATTTTTCCCTCCTCCGGTCCCGAAAAATTGAGCAAAGATTACAAATGTTGCCGAGTGTTTACATTCATTATCTCATTTTGTGATGTTTGCGCAATAGCATTTTCGGCTTTTTATGATATAATTCTTTTAGATACTACATCTATGCGTTAAGGAAGGAGAGATCTTATGCTTCGCAAAAGGATCGCCCTGCTGCTCGTCCCCGTCATGCTGCTGACCATGATTTTGTCAGCCCCTATGGCCGGAGCGGCTTCTATCAAGATCACCAGCCTCACCACGCTCGGCACCCCCGCCGTGGGCAACACCATGACCTGGATCCCGAACGTGACCGGCGGCAGCGGCAATTACGAATTCATCTACACGCTGTACAAAAATACCCCCTCGGGTTCCGGATACGATTATCTGGCCAAGACACCCGGCAGCTACAGTTTCAAGTTCACCGAGACCGGCACCTATTACCTGCAGGTCGTGGCGCAGGACACCAAATATAACTATGTGTCCTCCGCTTATGTCAGCAGCGCCATCGTCGTCGTGGGCACCGGCCCGCGCATCGGCAGCGTGGTCCCGAACGCCACCTACGTCCAGATCGGTTCCACCGTCCAGTGGACCGTCTACGGCGAGACCGGCGGCGTGGGCGCCAGCGGCATCACCGGGAGCGTGACCTACGAATACTCCCTTTACCGCAAGAGCGATGACCTGGTCATCAACACCCTCCGCTCCAACCCCATCTTCGCCTACACCCTGAACGAACCCGGCGACTACAGGCTGTGCGTCCGCGGCACCGACGAGGTCGGCACTTCTGCCTGGTATGACACCGGCTATCTGGTCAGCGCCTACGCGCCGCCCCTGGTGATGGAAAGCCTGACCGTTTCCTCCGCCCTGATCGAACTTGGCGAAACGGTGACGATCAAAGCCACGACGCACGGCGGATACCAGAAACTGCATTATTATTGGAAAGTCTACAGCGGCGCCTCCGTGATCGATTCCTTCGAGTCTGACACCCCCTCCGTTACCTACAAGCCCACGGCCACCGGCATCTATCACTTCTCCTGCGAAGTGTATGACCAGTCCAGCCAGTCCACAGGCGAGGTCACGACGGTCGACGTCACGGTAACATCGCCCGTGCCCTTCGACATCACGTCCATCACCCGTTCCGCCACCAAGGTGCAGTCGGGGAACACCATCAGCTGGAAGATCAACCTCGTCGGAGGTCAGGGCACCAAGACCGTTATCTATACCATCCTGAAGAACGGCAGCGCTTTCTACACCAACAGCGTCACCACCACCGGCAGCAGCGTGACCGTGACCTATTTCGCCGATGAGACGGGCCTTTACACGATCAGGGCCTTCGCCATCGACTCCAACGCGACCTACACGCTCACCAATCCCTACACGCTTGCCGATCCCATCGTTGTCTATGACGCCTCCTCCCTGTACCTGGCCGACCTTGTCGGTTCCCCCAGCAGGATGTACACAGGCGGCACGATCACCTGGACCTGGTCGCACTACAACAACAAGGGCGGCCTCAAGACCACTTACACCATCTACCGCAACGGCACTCCCGTGAAGACCGTATCCGGCTTCAGCGGCTATATCGTCAAATATACGGTCCCCACCGGCGCTTTCGGCATTTACTCCATTTCCATTACCTCTGAAGATCAGGTGACGCACCAGACCTGCTCCATCTCCGGCGGCCTCGTGGATTATTCCTATTCCGGCGCGCTCACCTTCACCAGCGTGGTGCCCGTGAACGCGTCCCTGGACGCCCCCGGCTACGGTGAATGGCTTTTCACCCTCGGCGGCGATCCCATGGGCAAGGTCGAATTCACCTATAACATCGTCGGCGCAGTCACCGGCAGCGTGGCAAGCGGCTCGCTTTCCGCCACGGTCACCGGCAATACCGTTTCCTCCTCCGTCAAGGTCTTCCTGCCCCAGGGCGACACCTACACCATCACCCTGACCGCCGTTGACGACACTCCCCGCGCCGCCGCCACCTATACCGGCGCGCCGGTCACCGTAGCGGGCGGCTCCACCACCAGCATGACCATTGTCAACCTGCACGCCATTTCTTCCGAAGTGACCTCCGGCAGCCCGATCACCTGGACCTTCGGCGTGAAGGGCGTCACCGGCACCTGGAGCGCCGCCTATAAGGTGATGTTCACCCCCGCCGGTTCCTCCACGACCATCGCGGTCGCCACCGGCACAGTCACCTCTCCGTCCATCACCCGCACCTTCACCGGCGTCGGCAGGTATTACGTCGAGGTGCAGGGCACGGACAGCGTGGGCACCACCGGCTGGTACACCAGCGACACCGTCAAGATGGTGCCCGCCTCCAACACCGCCCTGTCCGTGAGCGTTCCCTCCCCGAACACGACTGCCTGCATGGTGGGCAATACGATCACCTGGACCTTCTCCGTATCCGGCGCCATCGGCAACTACATGGTGTTCTACGCCATCTACCAGGCGGACAAGATCATGAAGATGTCTTCCGCCGCCGACGATTCCCCCATCTCCTATGTGCCCAACAACCCCGGCTACTACTCCCTGAAGGTCTACGCGATGGATTCCACCGGGACCAAGTGCGATCCCAAGCAGAGCACCGACACTCAGGTCAGCCAGAGCGCCGTGGTCATCTCCGGCCTGGTCATCTCGGTCCCCACCGTCTCGACCAACAAGATCTTCTCCCCGCAGCTGGTCACCTGGTCCTACATCGTTTCCAGCCAGACTGAGGACTATATCATCAATTACAAGGTTTACAAGGTCGACAAAGCCGGCAACACCACCCTGGTGATCGACAACGTGACCCACAAGCATTCCTTCTCGGTGTACCTGGATGAGACCGGCAACTATTACGCCACCGTACAGGCCCAGCTGACCGACGGCAGCGGCATCGTCTCCCAGATCGAGCAGAGCGAATACGTTGTCTGCAACCTGCCCGAGGAACTGATCGAAGTCGTCACCCCGGCCTTTGAGCCCGCGTTTGATCCTGAGATCACCCTCCCCGATGCCCCGGTTGTCCCGTCCATCCCCGAGATCGAAGAAGACTAAAAGCAGATCAACGTTTTGTGGGGCAGGCGCTTTTGCGCCTGCCCCACATTTTTTGCTTGATCGCGGTCCTATTGTTTTTCTGCCCGTATCCCCCGTCCTCTACCTGCCCCGCCGGCCATAATATATGAAGGTGCGTATCCGCTCCGCCGCAGCCGCCGGATCCGTCAATTCGGCTGCGCCGTCGGCAGACGCCCACTCCCCGTTTTCGGGAAGGACGCTGCTTTCCGGGCTACCGCCCTCGCCCATCAGCGCAGCGACGGCGAGGGTGATCAGGTCCACGGCGGGAAGGTTGGTGGTCACATAGGGCAGCAGGCGCTCCGCCAGGTCCAGTATCCTGCCGGGGGACGAAAGCTTCAGGGCTTTTTCCGCCATGGCCCACAGGAAAACACGCTGCCTGCGGTCCCCGGAGCCGGCTCCCCTGATGCGGACATAACACAGGGCCTGTTCGCCGTTCAGGGTGCTGAGTCCGGGAGGCACCTCACCGCCGCACATTTCGGACAGCGCTTTCGCTTCCTCGTCCCCCAGGTCGATCTCCACGCCCCCGAAGGCGTCCACCGCGGCGCTGAAACCGGCCCTGTCCACAGCCACATACCTTTGGAGCTCCACCCCCAGCAGGCTTGACAGCGCCTGGGCGACGCCTTCCGCCCCGCCGGAATCGTATATTTCCGACACAGTGCCGCCCCCGGCCGCAGGGCGAAGGTCCGCCGATACATTGGTCAGGCGGATGCCGCCGCGGACCGTGTCCGCCGTCAGGATCAGGACGGCCCCCGCCCTGGCGCCGCTTTCATTCCGGTCCACGCCCATCAGCAGCACGTTGAAGATGCCTGCCGGCGCGCTGTCGGAGCGCGCCGCCCCCAGGGCGCATACCATGAGGAGGCACGCTGCCGCCGCGCAGGCCCTCCTCATCCCCCGGCAAAAAAATGGTCGGTCCAAAAAAGTCCTTCGGCGTTTTTCCGGCGCCGCTGATCTCACGCAATGCCTTTTCATCCCGTCCTCCGACCTTTCCTTCCGGGTACTTGCCGTATTCTCCGCCTCGCCCCGGGCACTGGCCCGGCGCCGCCCCACGATAGTACCATAAAAAGCCCGGATGGAACAGTCCGGCCCTGTTTTTTTATGTTTTTTTACCATTCCTCGGAACAAAAAGGGCAGGAGTTTCCGTTTTTATACTGAAATAGACAAGGATGCCGGTCTTCAGGAGGTGTACACATGAAAAAGAACGCGTTCCTTCCCGCGGCGCTTTGCCTGCTGCTGCTTTTTTCCGCCGCAAGGGCCGATATCGCCCCGGTGCTCACCATGCTGAGCCACTCCTGTGAGGCGACCGCCGTTTCCTCTCCTCCTTCCTTCGACCCCTATACCCGGTCCTACCTGGTCACCGTGGCCTCGTGGGAAACAGGGATATCCTTTATCCCGACGGTCCCCGGCGGCTGTTACGCCACCGTCAACGGGCAGTACGTTCCCTCCGGCACCGCATCCGCCAGGATCCCCCTTTCGGACGGGCCGGTCTGCGTTACGGTGCGGGTGTCCAACACCACGGGCTCGGCGGTGTATACGGTCTTTGTCCAGCGGAGGCCCAGCGAAAAACGCACCCGCAGTTCCGCGGGCTACATCCGTTCGGTGTATGAAACCGGCGGCATATGGTATATTGCGGCGGACCTTGTCACCGTCAACTACCGCTCCTCCTCCTACGCCGACGGCAGCCGCTCCACCTACCTGAACGATTCTTCCTATCTTTATCATTACCCCGTCAGTCCCGACTGCGTTTATTACTGCGTCACGGGCGGCGTGACCCGGCAGCTGAGGGACGTATACGGCTTCCTCAGCGTCTACAATGAAGATCCCGACGCCATGTACCGGATACTGTACGTCGAGGACGAGATCGTCGCCGTCCTTCCCTACAATCCCGCCTATTGACGGGAGTCCGCACGATTTGACAAAGGCAGGCGCCCGTGTTACGATAATGTTTGCTTTTTTGATCAAAAGCTTTTCCCGGTCCCGCCCCTGTCCGGCCATCATCAGAAGCCGCCTTTTCCGAAGCCGGCTCGCAGATTAGGAGGAATCCCAGTCCATGTTCCGAAAACTCCTCGCCGTCCTTACGGTCCTCTGCTGCCTCGCCTCCGTGTTCCCCGCCGGCGCGGAAACACTGAGGGGTTACGTAAAGACCGGGGCCCCCCACTACCAGTACGTGGTCCTGGGGAATTATCCTTATGAAAAGGACGGCACCGAAAAGCCGGTCCTCTGGTGGATCCTGAGCGTGGAAAACGGGCAGGCCCTTCTGTTTTCGGAGATCATCCTGGACGTGCACCAGGTCATCGTATGCTCCAGCCAGCGTGACAGCGAAAAGCGCAATTTCAGGCGGATCACCGATTATGACCAGAGCGACCTGTACACCTGGATGAACGGGGAGATGCTGGACACCCTCCTGGGGGACGATCCCATCCGCAGCGCCCTGGTGGAGACCCACAACGGCCTCATCTATCCCCTGACCGACGACCAGATGCTGACCCCGGCCTACGGTTTTTCGGCCGGCCGCTACGGCACCAATTACAAGGAGCGCCGCGCCAAGGCGTCCCCCTATGCCAAATCCATCAAAATGTACCCCGACTGGGGACAGAAGCTTTACGTCTTTGACGAATTCGACACCTGCCCCTATTGGGTGGTGGCCTTCAAGAGCCATTCGGAAAGCAACATCATGATGCAGCTGTGCGGCTATGACGGCCACCTGAGCTGGGGCGTCTATACCCGCACCGGCGTGGGCGTCCGTCCCGCGCTGACGCTGGACCTGACCCGCTGCGCCGTTACCGGCGGCGAGGGCACCGCGGAGGATCCCTTTGTATTCACCTACACCGGCAACCGCTACGAGGAACCCACTCCCTGATCTGACCCCGGAGGAATGATATGAACAAGGCATCCGAGTTTCCCCGCTCCGTCCGCCTGACGCTCATTTTCCTGTTCTGCCTGTCGGTGCTCTTTTTCGTGACCAGCGAAAAGGCCGGCGCCGAGGGGCAGATCCTGGAATACGGCGTCGACGAGACCCAGTTCCAGGCCCCGAACCCCTCCTTTTACCTGTCCGAGTCGCTGTACGAGGACCCCTCCATTTCCGTTTCCATCGAAAACGGCCGCGCGGACAATTCCTATTACCTCGCCGCGCGGATCCGTATCGCCAATCCCACCCAGCTGAGGACCTCCCTGGCCTCTTCCAACGGCAAGGACACCCAGCAGGCGACCCGGCTGGCCAAAAGGGTCAACGCCCTGTTCGCCCTCAGCGGGGATTCCTTCGGGGACAACAAATCCGGCGCCGGGATGTATATCGTGCGCCAGGGCGCCGTCAAGCGGCACAATCCCTCCGGCTATTTCGACGTGCTCCTGATCGACGACAAGGGCGATTTCCACATTATCCGTGAAGCCAGGCAGGCCGACATCGACGCCTTTGAAGGCACGATCGTCAATTCCTTCTCCTTCGGCCCCGGCCTGGTCGTTGACGGCGTCGTCACCGAGACCTTCGAGGACCGGGGCTACGGCCCCACCAAGCGCGCCCAGCGCGTGGCCATTTGCCAGGTGGCTCCGCTGGAATACATGTGCGTGGTCACATCCGGGCCCGACCACAACAATTCCACCGGCCTGACCATCGACGAGTTCACCCAGCTGATCACAAGCCTCGGCCCGGTGCAGAACGCCTACAACCTGGACGGCGGCACCTCCGCCTGGATGGTGTGGCGGGGAGAGAAGATCAATGCCTTCGGGTCCTCAAAATACCGCACGATCAATGACATTATCTTCTTCGTCACCGCCTGGAAGGACTAAAAGAGGGTAAATGCATGTTTGAGCCCCTTTTTACGGTATTCGGCGTCGATGTCCGTCCCTTTTCCGCCTGCGTGTGCCTGGGCGCCCTGGCTGCGTCGGCGCTGTTCCTGCTGCTGTGCGGCAAAAGGAACATCGGGGAGCGGGGCGAAAAATGCCTGATGCTCGCCGTCCCCCTGGCCATTTTCTGCGGCCATCTGCTCAACTGCCTGGTCCTGCCGGCCGAGCTTGTGCCGGATTTCGGCTGGCAGATCTTCCTTTCACCCTGGGTGGGCGGCTATATGTTTTACGGAGCCGCCGCCGGGGCCTGCGCCGCGGTGCTTTTGCTTGGAAAGGACCAAAGGCGCGTCCTTTTTGACCTGGCGGCCCCGGCGCTGCTCGTCCTGATCATGTGCGTCCGTTTTGCCGAGCCCCTGGACGGCCAGGGCAACGGCATCCCCGTGGACGATCCTTCCGTCCCCTGGTGCTTTTTCCCCATCGCCTGGCCCGACCCCGAATGGCCCGACGAATGGAATCTGGCGGTGTTCTTCTGGGAGGGTGTATACGCCCTCCTGGTCCTGGTCGTGACGCTTGTCCGCCTTAAAAAGCGCGCGCCGGGGCAGACCGCCCTGACCGCCCTGATCCTGTATGCGGCCGGGCAGGTCATTTTTGAAAGCCTTCGCAGGGACCAGGTGGTCCGCTGGCTTTTCGTGAGGGTCAGCCAGCTCATCAGCGCCCTGATCCTGGCCGCGGTGGTCATCATCGCGATCGTCAGGGGCCTGCGGGGACGCAGGGGGGTCCTGCTCCTTGCCCTGACCCTCCTTTTTATCGGCGGCGTCATCGCCCTGGAGTTCGCGGTGGAAAAGCCGCTGGCTCTGCCGGGCGGCACCCTCGTTTATTTCAGCCTTCCCCTCACCTATGCGCTGATCGCCCTTTGCGCGGCCGGCATGGGCGCCTCCGCCCTAGCCGCGGCGAAGAGTCTTTTCCCGAAAAGTGGGACCGAACATTGACAAATCAAATGACAAAGGAGCCTTAAGCATGCGTTCATCTTCTTCCCGCCCTATCCTTCCCCGCGTATGCGCGTTCCTCGCTTCGCTGACGCTGCTTTTCAACTGCGCTTTCTGCGAGGGCTTCGGCCTGGCCGGCCCCGGACAGCCGGACATCATGGAGGATGTTTATGCCCTGCCCATCGATTTTTCCGGCGGGTGCGAACTGGACCCGCGCAATTTTGACGGCAAAACCTTTTATCAGGACCCGACCATCACGGTGACCCTTACCAGCGGCCGCTACAGCGACTGCGACTGGTGGATGGCCGACATCGTCATCGCCTCCCCCACCCAGCTGAGGACCGTATCCTCAGACGGTTTCGACAAAGCTTTTCCGCGGGCAATCAAAGGCCCCCGCCTTGCAAAGGCAGTAAACGCGGTCCTGGCCGTAGACGGCGATTATTTTCACTATACCGGCAAGGGATTCATCCTTCGCCAGGGCATCCTGTACAAAAACATCCTGGACGGTTCCACCGACGTGCTGCTCATTGACGAGGACGGCGATTTCCACGTGATCGCCCGGGCCAAGCAAGGCGAAGTGTCGGACACTGTCAACGGCAAAAAGGTGATCAACGCCATGTATTTCGGCCCGGCCCTGGTGATCGACGGCGAGCCGGTGCGGGGCGTCAGCGGAGCCGGCATGGCCGAGGATAAGGGCAGGCAGCGCATGGCCATCTGCCAGGTGGGCCCCCTGCATTACAAGTGCATCTGCTGCGCCGGCCCCGCCCGGGGGTCCTCCGGCATGAACCTGCAGGTGTTCACCTATTTTGTAGCCGACATGGGCGTAAAGACCGCCTATAACCTGGACGGCGGCGATTCCACCATGCTGATATTCAACGGGGAAAAAATAAATGATATTTATAACTCATCGTCCCGTGATCTGGTCGACATCGTTTACTTCGCCAGCGCCTGGGACGAATAACATTTTGTTCCGTCACTGACAAGCGTATTCAAAGGAGGCATCCATTATGCCGTACGTCGCGTTTATCGGCGCTTTTATCCTGTCCGGTCTTATGTTCCGTTTTCGCTTGCGGGGCGGACGCAGCGAGCGCCCCTGGCTCACCGCCGTATTCGTACAGCTTTGCGCGCTGATCCTCGGCGTACTGATGTCTAAAGCAGTCTATGTCATTTGTCAGGTGTTCCACTTTGGCTTCTCCCCGCTTTTCAGCCTGGATATCAATCAGTTTTCCTTTGTCGGTTTCGCGTTAGGCACGCTGCTGGGTGCCCGGCTGTTCCTGAACCTGATAGAACATACAAGTCACGGCATCGTGCCCGTTACCAATCTGTACGCGCCCTGCTGGGCCATGCTGCTGGCTTTGGTACGTGCCGGTGAATTCTTTTTCGCTAAGGACGGCCTTACCGGAATCGGTGAAGATGTTGAGAATACGGCCCACTTTTTCTTCCCCGTATCGGTCTCATATCCGACGTCCTACGGGGAAGCGACTGTTTATGCCATATTTATGCTTGAATGTTTTTGCGCGCTGCTTGTATGCGCAGTCGCGCTGTCCTGTCAGAAGATCTGGAAAAACAGTTATCGTGAAAGCTTCGCAGCAGAGCGGATCGCTTTTTATCTGGCGCTTCTGCAGATATTCTGCCAACGGCTGTTAAAAGTCGATGGGAACATGTGGGAATTTGTTCCCGCGGAGCAGGTGCTGTGCGCAATTGTCATCATGTTCCTGCTGATCCGCTACGCCTGGATGGCCCGCCGTCTCACGAAGGCTGATTTCGCCTGGGGCCAGGCCGTCCCCGCCATCATCGGCTTTGCCGGCATCGTCATCATCGGCCTGGCCGAATTCGCCATGGACAAGCCCTATCTGTTCTGGGACATCCCGCAGAACGTCTGCCTTTATATCCTCATCGGCGGCATGGCGCTGATCGCCGCGATGGAAGTGATCAGCGCGCAGCGGCGCAAGGCTGCCCTCGCGCGGGCCTAAACGGGCATATAAACTTATAAAGCCTGCGGGGCCGTCCTCTTTGGGACGGCCCCGCAGGTTTGGTTTTATAAGATCCGCATCAGTTAAAGCCCGCGCCTTTGGACTTCATCTTGTCGACGATCTCCGAGGTCAGCCGGCGGGCATACCATTCCGAACTCGTGTAGCTGGTATAGACCGCCACCAGATAGTATTCGCCGTTTTCCACCACATAGACGGGGCCGCCCGCGGTGTCCATATACACGTGCTTGGTAAAGGTGAGCTGGGTCTCATTGATCGATGTCAGTTTTCCGGTGGTCTGTTTCAGCGTCTTGCCGTTAAAGCCCATGGCCCTGATGGACGCGCCCGTCAAGGATGAAGCGTTCGAGTAGGTCCTTGTGCCGAACCAGCCGGTATACTGTCCCACGTTCTTTTTGAAGATGACAAAGCCGATGTCGTTCTTGGACGTGTAGCCGTTGGAAAAATCGCAGTAATACGTATAATCGAAGCTGCCCTCATAATGATACAGGTAATCCGATTTGGAGAAAAACCCGAACCAGAAATCGATGTATTTCGCCGTCTTGTTATGCTTTGTGCACAGAAGGTTGTGTCCGGCGGTGATCAGGCCGTACCTGCTGATCATCGTGCCCGTTCCACGGCGCGTACAGCCGCAGCGGTATTCGATCTCCATATAGGCCACCGCGCTGAACGGGAACTTCTTTACCTGGGTGCTGGTCAGCGCATAGCTCTCCATGGGAAAAGCAGTGATCAGCAGGACCGTCATCGTCAGTATGGCCAGCAGTCTTCTTGTCATGTGTTTCCCCCTCCTGTCGTTTATTTAATTCAGGACCGCTTCTGGAATTATTATACACGCGTATTTCAGCCGATGGCAAGAAAAAAATCATCTGCGCCGACGGCGTCCGGCGCTGCGGCTTCTTTGAGAGATCCCTGTTCGACCCCTCGGTCAGCCGGAGCTCCATCCCCTCCTGTTCAGACAGCGGCAGGTGCCGCCAAAATGCGGCACTGCCGTGATCACCGTCCTTTCTTATCGCAGCAGTGATCATGCCATGCCGCCGTCAGCATTTCCCGCAGCCGCTGCAGCCATTGCAGACAAGTTTCATGGCGCACTCTTCGCAGTTTTTGCAATAGCGCTTTTTATACAGGTCTTCTTCCGGGATCGGCAGGCCCCAATTGTCCGTAAGGTAAAAGCGCATCGGTCTGCCTTCATAGTTCATGCCCGACCTGAACGCCTGGACTGTCTGCGTCCGTTTGCCGTTCAGCGTGTACCGCTTCCCGTCACTGATAAAAACGGTCCCCGTTTCCAGAAAGCAGAAGGTGATCTCGCGGGACACGCATTCTTCCCTCAGGGCCCTGACCCAGTCAAAATCGCAGGGCCTTCTCCCGCCGTAGTTTTCACCGCCGCACACCACCCTGCCGATCTGCCCGCTGTCCAGGTATTTTCCCAGGCGGACAGGACCGATGAGCGGGGTACAGCTCACGCCCTTATGCCTGAAGGGCAGGTCGAGCAGGATCGGCATTCTTTCTTCCGCCCGCTTCTGGTTTTCGCATGTCACATTGAAGAACACGTTTTCCCAGCCGTCTCCCCAGTCTTCAGGCAAACATGCCGCGACCCTTTGCGGCCTCTTGGTCAGCAGGTAAAAGACGACGTCGCTTCGCCTTCGGATGACGTCCCACGCTTCGCCCCGCCACGCGTCCGCCTGTTCAAGGAAAAAATCCGACGTCATGCAGACACTGACCATCTCGCCGCTTTGTATCCTGAACTGGCCCTTCCTGTCACGGGAAAGGGGATACACGGCGTTGGACGTCCGGCGGATCTCCGCGCCGTTCCCGCCCCTCATGCCGTCAAGATAATACATATAGCAGTTCTCGCAGCCTTCGCTGCATTTGACACACCCGTGCCACGGATTCCATATGTCATGCATCGCTTATTTACCTGCCGGTATTTTTTAGGTCCGTTTGATAGGCAAACAGCGTTTCCGTCCGCATCCCCGGCGGCCGAAAACGCTGCTGTGAGTCATCCGACCGCAGAGTGTGCGGCGGACCTTGTTTTTCTGCTTTTCCCTTGTCGGGAGCGCTCCGCCGCGATCACCTGAAATACTTCGCCAGCACCGATTCCTCGGTCTCGTCGGCCCTCAGGCGGCGGCAGACCATCAAAAAGCGGCGGGTGCCGGTGTCGTCGCAGCAGGTCACCAGGGTCAGAAGCTCGTCGGAAAAATTGACGTCCACGTTCAGGGCCACCTGGCTCAGCTCCCTGCAGCGGGCGATGTACGCGTCAAAGGCCTCCTCATTGCGGAAACTGGATACATGAAAATCGAAATAGTCCTCTTCACCCGCGTCCACGGCGCAGATCAGCACCGCCACAGGAATATAGACCCCTTTTTCGTACAGGCTGTCGCAGTCCACAAAGGGATTGCCGCGGATCACCTTCATGCTGGCGATCCGGTTCAGTTCGCCGAACATTTCTCCGCTCCGGAGGTTGTGGGCATAGATCAGCAGGTTCTTGTCCCTTGGCCAGTCGGTGCAGGTCTCGTCCAGGAACGCGGTCCCGTTGACGTTTTCGTTCCCGTAAAAATCATGGCCGATGTAATAATCGTTCCTGCCGCGCACATAGGCGAAATCGATGTTTTTGATCGCCCGCACCCGGATCCAGCCGCCCATGTCCCGATTGACGGCGTAAAGGGCGACATAGTCGTCCAGCAGCTCAGGCGAATAAGTGAGGCCGTTGAAGGAGACACGGGCCGTCACGTTGGGACTGATGCCCGGAGGGGCGGTCACATACGCCGCCCGGACGGCCTCGGCGGTCTCCCGGGGCTCTGCCGTGACCACCTCGATGACCGTCGGCGCGGCGGTCACCTCGACCACGGGAGCCTGCACCGTCTCCCCCGGCGCTAGGGTGGCTCCGACCAGGGCGCGGGTATCGTTGAGGGCCTGCTTCTCGCGGGCATTGGGGACGATCCACCGGGAGATGATGCTGACCATCGCCCAGATGAGCACCGTGCCGAGGACGCCAAGCAGGGCGACCTTCCATATGTCCATACCGAAAAGGGTCTTTTTCACCGTGCGGGCAGTCCTGCCGGCGCGTCTCTGCCTGTCCGGCACGTCGTTTCCCGGATCCAGGTTATTGCTCCCCTGCGGATATCCGGTCCTGCCGGAGCGGCTCTGCCTGTCCGGCACGTCGTTTCCCGGATCCAGGTTATTGCTCCCCTGAGGGTATCCGGTCCTGCCGGAGCGTCTCTGCCTGTCCGGCACGTCGTTTCCCGGACCCAGGTTATTGCTCCCCTGAGGGTATCCGGTCCTGCCGGAGCGTCTCTGCCTGTCCGGCACGTCGTTTCCGGGATCCAGGTTATTGCTCCCCTGCGGATATCCGGTCCTGCCGGAGCGTCTCTGCCTGTCCGGCACGTCGTTTCCGGGATTCAGGTTATTGCTCCCCTGCTGATAATTCATCCGTGCTGTCCGGCCTTTCCGTCGATCTGTTATGCCCATGCGCGAAAAAAAGGATCGCCCGCCTCCCATGTGTCCCGGCCGCGCCGCGGCGCCTGGGAGTCTGCGATCCCATTATCCGCCATCCGCCGCTTTCCGTCAATCCCTGCGCGGAGCGAAAAGCGTTTTTTACTTCTCGGGTGGGCGGACGTTATTTTTCAAACATTTCCTTGATCTTTTCCCCGAAGGATTTGCGTCCTCCGCTCAGGGCTTCAAACTGCCGCAGGACTTCCTTCTGCTTTTCGTTCAGGCGCTTGGGCACCTCCACGTGCACCGTCAGGATCATATCGCCGCGGGTGTTGGCGCGCAGCTGCTTGATGCCCTCTCCGCGGATGCGGAACTGGGTGTCGTTCTGGGTGCCCTCGGGGATATGGAAGGTGGTTTTGCCTCCGCCCAGGGTGGGCACGTCGATGTCCGCGCCCAGGGCCGCCTGGGTAAAGGAGATGGGCAGGTCCAGAAAGAGCGTGGTCCCTTCCCTGCGGAAAAACTTATGGGGGCGGACGTTGAACACCACGTTCAGGTCGCCGTTGGGGCCGCCGTTGCGCCCGGGCTCGCCGTCCCCCCGGAAAGTACGGTAATTTCCGGTATCCACACCCGCGGGCACCTCCACCGTGCAGGTACGCCTGGCGCGCTTGCGCCCGGATCCGCCGCAGGCCGCACACCTGTCGGCGATCACCTTGCCGGATCCGCCGCAGGCATTGCAGGTGCGCTCCATCATCATAAAGCCGCCGTTCACCCGGATCCTTCCGGTGCCCTTGCATGTGGAGCAGGTCTTGGGCTGGGTCCCCGGCTTGGCGCCGGAGCCCTTGCAAACGTCGCAGACCTCGTTGCGGGTGAACTCAAAGGATTTTTTGCACCCGAAGGCGGCTTCCTCAAAGGTCAGCTTCAGTTCGTACTGGATGTCGCTGCCCTGCACAGGCGCGTTCCGCCGCTGAGCGCCGCCCATGGCGCCGCCGAACAGCTGGCTGAAAATATCGTCGCCCATGCCGAAGCCGCTGAAATCGAATCCGCCGGCGTACGAACCGCCTCCGCCGCCTCTCATGGGGTCTTCATGGCCAAATCGGTCATACCTGGCACGTTTATCCGGATCCGAAAGCACCTCGTTGGCCTCGTTCAGCTCCATGAACCGCGCCTCGGCGTCCTTGTCGTCGGGGTGCTGGTCCGGGTGGCATTCCTTGGCCAGCTTCCGGTATGCTTTTTTGATGTCTTCCTGGGTCGCGTTCCTGTCGACTCCCAGGACCTCGTAATAATCGCGTTTCGCTGCCATAATGACCTCTTCCGTGGCGTCCCTTCCGGCCGGCACGCGCCGGGCGGAACAGAAACGCCGTATTTTTCGACCATTGCCGGCGCGTCCCCTCAGGGCGCGCCGGCAATGATCATAACCTGTTTATTCCGTATCAGTTGACGCTGCCGTCGCCGCCGACGCTGCCGTCGCCGTCCACGCTGCCGTCACCGTAGGAGGCGCCGCCCTGGTCGGGACCGGGCTGGCCGCCCTGAGCGCCCTGCTGCTGGTAGATCTTTCCGAAGATGGCGTAGACCTTCTGGGTCATGGTCTCCATAGCGCTCTTGATCTCATCGGCATTGTTGCCCTCGCGTACCTTCTTGAAGGCATCGATCTCGTTCTGCACGGTGGCCTTATCCTCGCTGCTAAGCTTGTCGCCGTTTTCGCGCAGCTGTTTTTCAAGCTCGTAGATCAGGGAATCGGCATGGTTGAAGGTCTCGATCTCTTCCTTCTTCTTCTTGTCCTGCTCGGCAAACTGCTCGGCTTCCTTGACGCGCTGGTTGATCTCGTCCTCAGTCATGTTGGTGGAGGCGGTGATCGTCACCTTCTGCTCGTTGCCGCTGCCCAGGTCCTTGGCGCTGACATTGACGATTCCGTTGCGGTCGATATTGAATGTGACCTCGATCTGCGGCACGCCGCGGGGCGCCGCGGGAATGCCGGTCAGCTGGAAGCGTCCCAGGGTCTTGTTGTCGTAAGCCATCGGGCGCTCGCCCTGCAGCACGTGGATCTCGACGCTGGTCTGTCCGTCGGCGGCGGTGGAGAACACCTGGCTCTTCTTGGTGGGGATGGTGGTGTTGCGCTCGATGAGGCGGGTGAAGATGTGGCCTTCGGTCTCGATGCCCAGGGACAG
>JAFWWK010000195.1 GCA_017523615.1 Clostridia bacterium | reverse complement strand
TGGCCCGTGGCGGGGATCTCCTTCTGCGCGACAAGGATCTCGCCGCACACGGAGCACTTCTTGCCCTCAGTCAAGCCAGCTTCTTCACAGGTGGCGGGCTTGCCGGGAATGACGACTTCAGTGTGGCCCGTGGCGGGGATCGGTTCCTGCTTTACCAGGATCATGCCGCAAACAGAGCACACTTTGCCTTCGGTCAGGCCGTCTTCTTCACAGGTGGGAGCCTTGCCCGGAATCGTCATCGGGGTATGGTCCAGCTTGGGAGTGGTCTTGGTTGTGCGGCTGATCTCTTTTTCGCACACGGTGCAGTAAATGACTTCGTCGTAACTGCCTGCTTTTTCACAGGTGGCGGCAACTTCATTTTCCTTCACAGGAGTGCCGGGCGTATGGTCCAGCTTGGGAGTGGTTTTCTTCGTGCGGCTGATCTCTTCCTTGCACACGGTGCAGTAAATGACTTCGTCGTAGCTGCCTTCTTTTTCACAGGTGGCGGGGACTTCATTTTCCTTCACGGGGCTGCCGGGCGTATGGGTATGAACTTCACCCTCAACCGTCACGGAACCGCCGGACACACTGCCGGTGCCTTCTTCAATGCTTCCGGACACATAATATGTTCCCGGTTTGGCATCGTCCGCGATCCTGAACCTATAAGTCGCAGAAGCAGAACCGATGTCACCGCTGCTGCAGATCCCGCCCCAACGATTAGGACCAGCGCTGGCAAATCCGTCTTTGATCGAACCTGCGGAAGCAGACACGAACACTAATTCAGAAGGATAATTGACAACGACACCAAATGACTCACCGGCTCCGGAGATAGTTAGAGTAACGCTTACAATATCACCAGGCTTGGATGCAAGCGAAACCGCTGCCGTACATACGATAAGCAGCATCAGGATCAATGCAATTGTTTTCTTCATCATTTTTTCCTTCTTCTTTCAATGATGGATTCATAGAAAGTGTGTCATCGGCCTTCGTGACGGACAAACAAGTATGTCAGTCACGGAAGCCTCTGACACATTTTTACCGCTAACCATATTGAACCCACATTGCTGTGGGTTCAATATGGCTTTAAGAATTGTTAGTTGGCAGCGTAGTACTGCAGGATGGCCAGGGCGTCCGAAGGAGTAACGCTTCCGTCTTCGTTGAAGTCAGCCGCTTTCAGGTTCGGAACGGAGGAAATGACACCTGCATAGTACTGAAGCGTCAGAAGAGCATCAACAGGAGTGATATAACCATCCATGTTCACGTCGCCCTTCAGGACGTGGGGATAGAGTTCCACATACAGCGGATATCCGCATGCAGCACAGGTGATGGTGCGCATACCGCTGCCGGGAGCGGTGGTGGTGGGCTTGTTGTCGATGATCAGGCCCTCGGCAACGAGTTCGGCGACCTTGTCTTCGTCCAGGTTGCCTTCTTCGTCCAGGATCGCGGCAGCCAGGTAGTCGTGCCAGGCTTCGGCATCGGCTTCGATCTCGGTGCGAACGACCAGGCCGCAGACTTCACAGACCTGACCCTCGGTATAGCCGTTGGTCGTGCAGGTGGCGGGCTCAGCGTCAAGATGGAGCCACTTGTGTTCGCCGGTGGCGGGCAGGATCTCGCCTTCGGTATACTCGCAGCCTTCACGCTGGCACTCGGCATAGCCTTTATAGCCTACTTCTGCGCATGTCGGTTCCTTATCTTCATACTTCAGCAGGTCGTGGCCCAGAGCGGGAACCACAACGGCTTCGGTCTTGCCGCAGCGGTCGCACTGCTGCAGTCCGTCGGTACCGGCTTCGGTGCAGGTGGGAGCGGTCTTCTCGCCGCCGGGCACCTTGATCCAATCATGGCCCAGAGCAGGCAGGATCTTGCCTTCGGTATAGTCGCAGCCTTCGCGCTGGCACTCGCAGTAGTTTTCGTAGCCGACTTCTTCGCAGGTAGCATCGGCATTCTTGGGTTCGGTCAGGTCATGGCCCAGGGGATCGATCAGCTCGGGGACCTTCAGCCAGCCGGCTTCATACAGGTCAGCGCCGCTGATGATGCCATTGCCCAGCAGGTAATCCAGCACAGGCTCGTAATCCACTGCGCAGCGGGTGCAGTGAGCGCCCTCGGTGAAGCCGTATTCGGTGCAGGTGGGCGCCTTGGGGGCAGTGGGCTTTCCGGCGTCATGGCCCAGAGCGGGGATCTCTTCTCCGCCTTCTTCGAGACCGCAGCGGGTGCAGGTCTTCACAGCGGTCTTGCCGGGTTCGGTGCAGGTGGGTTCGACCTTCGCCGCGGTTTCCTTCATGTCGTGGCCAAGAGCCTCGATCTCTTCCTGCTCCTGCAGGGTCATGCCGCAGACTTCGCAGAACTGGCCGGCGGTGTGGCCTTTTTCGGTGCAGGTGGGCTCAAGGGCAGCGCCGGGGGCGGGCTTGTGGCCGGGAGCGGGGATGATCATTTCTTCGGGATCGCCTTCCTCGGGCTTCACGATCTCAGAAGCGGTCAGCAGGGCCTGATACTGCTCTTCAGTGGCATTGGAGGCTTCCACAGCCTTGCCGCAGCGGGCGCAGTACACATAATCCTTCAGGCCGTCTTCGGTGCAGGTGGCTTCGTAGCCGGTGACCTCCACGATGTCGTGGCCCAGAGCTTTCAGAGCGGTCAGGTCAAAGTACTTGCCGCAGATGATGCAGCGGGTGGCGCCTTCGGCGATACCAGCTTCGGTGCAGGTGGGTTCAACGGGGCGCACGGGTTCAACGTACTTGTGGTCATACTTCGCAACAACAAACTCCTGGGGATGTCCGGTCTTGGGCATCTTGGCTTCGATGTTGCCTTCTTCGTTGGGGGTGCCTTCCAGCGTGGCGACGACCTGGATGTCTTCAGGCAGCCTGGTGTCGATCATTTCGGTGCCTTCTTTGGCTTCGCAGTAGTCGCAGCCTTCGTTGGTGCACTTCTTGTAAGCAAAGTGGCCGTCCTTGGTGCAGGTGGGCAGCAGTTCGGGGACATCCACCAGGTTATGGCCGCGGGCATTGATGGGTTCGCCGCCCTTGGTCAGGCCGCAGACTTTGCACTCCCACAGGTCGCTGACGCCTTCTTCGGTGCAGGTTGGCAGGGTGCCGGGGGTCTTCAGTTCCCAATCATGGCCCAGGGCGGGCAGCACCTTGCCGGGGACGAGCACTTCGCCGCAGAAAGCGCAGATCTCAGCGGGTTCGTAACCAGCTTCGGTGCAGGTGGCTTCCTTCCGCTTGGCTTCTTCTTCTTCGGGGACAACGGTCCATTTATCGGTGCGTTCGGTGCCGGCAACATCTTCATATTCCGGCATCTCGGGCCAATAGCCGACCACGTTGGAATGGCCGTGAGCGGGGATGACCTTCTTCTCGGGGTCAGCCCATTCGATCAGGCCGCAGCGTTCGCACACGCGGTGCGCGCCGACGCCGGCTTCGGTGCAGGTGGCCTTGGTGCCCAGAACGGTCTTCCACTGATGACCCAGAGCGGGCACTTCCTGCTGTTCCTCAAGGATCTCGCCGCAGACGGAGCACTTCTTGCCGGCGGTAAGGCCCTTCTCGGTGCAGGTGGCTGCCTTGGCGGGAATGGTCTCTTCCTTATGGCCGGGAGCGGGGAGGATCAGGCCTTCGTTCTCGGGTTCGCCGCAGCGGGAGCAGTACAGGCCAGCCAAGCGTCCGTCATGGGTGCAGTCGCCGGCCAGGGCGCCCTTGTATACGGAGAAGTCATGGCCCAGGGCCTTGATCTCAACGATGGGATCGGGATCGGTCTTGCCGCACACGGAGCACTGCTTGTAGGCTTCGTAGCCGGCTTCGGTGCAGGTGGGTTCTTGGCCTTTCACTTCTTCCCACTTGTGTTCGCCGATCGGGATAATGATCTTTTCTTCAACCAGCTCGCCGCAGACGGAGCACTTGGCCGGAACGCTCAGGGGTTCGGTGGCGGTGCAGTCAGGAGCGGTGTATTCTTCCGCGGGGACCAATTCGCCGTGTCCCTTGGCGGGGATAACGGTCTTCGGATGGTCCGGATCGATCGCGCCGCAGCGGCTGCAGGCCTTGTGCTCGTTGTAGCCCTCTTCGGTGCAGGTGGCTTCCTTGGCCGGGACCAGCACGTAGTCATGGCCGAGGGCGGGGATCTCTTCGCCTTCGATCACGGCGCCGCAGTTCGCGCAGTGCACCAGATCCGTATGGCCGGGTTCGGTGCAGGTGGGATCCTCCGCCGGATCCGTTTTATCGGGGCCGCCGGGCACGTGATCGACCATGGGGATCTCCTCAGGATCGCTCTTCCAATCGCAGCCTTCGACGGTGCACTCGTAGTGACCGAAACCTACCTTTTGGCAGGTGGGTTCCACGTCGACGATCAGATCGCCCCGTTCATGGGTGTGCTCAGCAGGGGCTTCCGCCAATGCAGCGTATGCGCCGAAACACAGGCACAGCGCCACAAGGCAAACCAACAGTTTCTTCATAATCTGCTCCTCCATTTTTTTGTCTTTGGGTTTCCAGTGACATGGACCTCCGGGAGAGACGCATTCTCCCGGATGTGCTTCTGCCTTCCGATCATCCTCCTTACTGATATTTTCTGTGAACAAATCACTGTTCGATGCAAAAACGCCTTCTGATACAGTTTTTCAGAAGCTCAGTGTCATTTTACACTATTTAGGCACCTTATGCAACACGAACGGCTGTTTTTTTTCTTAAATTTTCTTTACTTACCCGCCGCCGGTCCAATTCAGCTGCAGTATCGCTTGCATATACGTCTGCCGATCGGCCCCGGACCGGCGTTTTTTATCTTTTTTGTGTAATTTTCGCAGGATATCGGTCAACATGTATACTGGAGGTATGCGGCCGCGCTTTTTGACCGCCGCGGCGGAGATCGGGCCCCATTATTCGTGCAGGGATCTGTCCGCCGCCTCCGCTGCTTTCATTCCCCATTGACAACCGACCTGTTTATCCGTATAATCGGGGCAGTTTTCAGGCTTTTTATTGGTAGGAAATCAGGCCGAAAGGAGGAGACCGGTATGCCGCACCGCGGGCGCGCTTTTGCGCTGATTCTATGCCTTTTCATGGCGCTCGTCCTTGTCGTCTCCTCTGTTTTCATCATTTATGAAGCGGATCACGTCTGCACCGCCGAGGACTGCGAGATCTGCGCCCGGATCACGGCCGCGGCTTTCATGCTGCGCGGCTTTTCCCTGGCGGGCATTATTGTGCCCGCGCTGCTGGCCGCGCTGATCGCCGCACGGAAATGCCGTGCGCCTTCCAAATGCCTTGTCCGCCCGGCGCCGTCGCCGGTCGCGTGGAAAATACGTCTGAATAATTAACTGAATACCTCCGTTTTATGCTGCCCTGGCACTCCGGACTCCGGTTTGTTTTTTGCTGCGAAGACGCGGATAAAACAGACGGGACCGGTCCTGCTGCCAGAGTTTCATTTTTGTGCGGGATCGATCCCGGCCAAGGATCCGAAGATCTCTTATTTATACTTTGGACCAAACCGACGGTTCGTTATACGGAGGGATAATATAATGAAGAAAATGATATGTATCCTGCTTGCCATGCTGCTGAGCGTTTCCTGTCCGGCAGGCGGAAATGCACGGGCGGAAGGAAAGGCCCTGTCCGTTGTCGTTACCATCTTTCCCATCTACGATTGGGTCAGAGAAGTTCTGGGGGACTGCCCCAGCGCAGAGATCACCATGCTGATGGACAGCGGCGTCGATCTCCACTCCTACCAGCCCACCGCCCAGGATATCCTGAAGATCTCTTCGGCAGACCTGTTCATCTATGTGGGCGGCGAAAGCGACAGCTGGGTGGAGGGCGTGCTTGCCCTGACCGCGAACCCCGATCTCAAGGCCATCAGCCTGGTGGAAGCCCTTGGCGAGGATATCCGGGCGGAAGAGATCGTGGAAGGCATGGAACATGAGGACGATCACGCAGACGGGGAAGGGGACCATGATGAAGATCATGGAGAAGGCCACGAACATGCCGAAATCGACGAACACGTATGGCTCAGCCTGCGCAGCGCTCAGAAACTGGTTCGGGTGATAGCCGATACGCTTTCGGCCATCGATCCCGCCCATGCCGAAGCCTTCCTGAGCAGCGCCTCCGCCTATATCGAAAAGCTGGCCGCCCTGGACGCCCGGTATTCGGAAACGGTGGCAGGCGCGCAGATCAGGACCATCCTGTTCGGCGACCGGTTTCCCTTCTCCTATCTGGCCAACGATTACGGCCTGGACTATTACGCCGCTTTCTCCGGCTGTTCCGCCGAGAGCGAAGCAAGTTTCCAGACCATCCTGTTCCTGGCGCGGAAGGTGGACGAATTGGATCTGCCGGCTGTTATGACCATCGAACATCCCAAGACCCGCATCGCGGACACCATCGTTGCATCCACTGCCGCCCGGGACCAGAAGATCCTGGCGATGGATTCCATGCAGAGCATAACGGCCCGCGATATCCTCAGCGGCGTGACCTACCTTTCCATCATGGAAAGCAACCTGGACGTCCTCCGCGAAGCCCTTACCAGATAACCATCAGACCCGGGGCAGGACGCAAAGAGCGCCCTGCCTTCGGTCACGACAAAGGAGCGTCATAATGTCTCAGATCCAGTGCAATGACCTGACTTTGGGCTATGAAGGCAGAGCCGTCCTGTCCGGGCTGACCTTCACCGTAAACGCCGGAGACTACCTGTGCATCGTGGGAGAAAACGGATCCGGCAAAAGCACGCTGATGAAAACCCTCCTGGGCCTTATGAAGCCCCTGGGCGGAAGTATCCAATGGGGCGAAGGCCTCCGGGCAGCGGAGATCGGGTACCTCCCGCAGCAGACAGCGGTGCAGAAGGATTTCCCCGCAACGGTAAGGGAGATCGTCCTGTCCGGCTGCCAGGGCCGCGTCGGCCGCCGGCCCTTTTACGGCAAAGAGGAAAAGGCGCTGGCAAAGGCAAACATGGAAAAAATGGGCATCGTTTCCCTCTCGCGCCGCTGCTACCGGGAGCTCTCCGGCGGGCAGCAGCAGCGGGTCCTGCTGGCCCGGGCCCTGTGCGCAACGCAGAAGCTGCTCCTCCTGGACGAACCGGTCGCCGGCCTTGACCCCAGGGTAACGGCTGAGATGTATGATCTCATCCTGGGCCTCAACCGCGAGGGCGTCACCGTCATCATGATCTCGCACGATCTGGAAGCCGCCCTGCGCTACGCGTCCCATGTCCTGCACGTGGGCCATGAAATTTTTTTCGGCACGGCGGAAGCATACAGGCTCAGTCCTCTTGCCAAGCGCTTCCTGTACGCTGAAGGAGGCGATAAAAAATGATCGATACGCTTCGCCAGTATCTCAGTGTTTCTTTTGTCCAGTATGCCCTGATCGTGGGCGTACTGATCGCCCTGTGCTCCTCCCTGCTGGGAGTTACGCTGGTGCTCAAGCGGTTCTCCTTTATCGGCGACGGGCTTTCCCACGTGGCTTTCGGGGCAATGGCCGTCGCGGGCGTGCTGCATTTAACAAACGACATGCTGTTTGTCCTGCCCCTGACGGTGCTTTGCGCCATTTTGCTTTTGCGCACAGGGCAGCATACAAATATCAACGGCGACGCGGCCATCGCCATGATATCCGTAGGCGCCCTGGCCATGGGTTATCTGCTGTTGAACCTTTTTTCCGCCTCCTCCAACCTTTCCGGCGACGTATGCTCCACCCTCTTCGGCTCCACCTCCATCCTTACGCTGACCAAAGCGGAAGTGTGGTTATCCGCGGGACTTTCCTGCGCGGTCGTGGTGATCTTCATCCTGTTCTATAACAAGATCTTTGCCGTCACCTTTGACGAAGATTTCGCCCGGGCTTCAGGCACCCGGGCGGAGGCGTATAACCTGCTGATCGCGGCGGTCATCGCGGTGATTATCGTTCTGGCCATGAATCTGGTGGGGTCTTTGCTGATCTCAGCCCTCATCATCTTCCCCGCCATGAGCGCCATGCGCCTGTTCCGCTCCTTCAGGAGCGTTACGATCTGCTCCGCGGCGCTGTCCGTTTCCTGCGCGCTGCTGGGCATCCTGATATCCATCCTGGGCAGTACGCCGGTCGGCTCCACCATTGTGGCGGTGGATATTGCCGCGTTTTTCATTTTTTCCATACTTTCAAAGCTGAAAAGAAAGGTCGGATGAATGATGAAAAGGCTGTGCTTCACACTTTCCCTCCTGCTGTTGGCCCTGACGCTCTCCGGCTGCGGCGGTACGGACGGCGCCGCCGGAAAAGGCGCCGCAAACACCGCGGACAGCATACCCGTGATTCTCAACCAGGCGGAATACCTGCTGTATCAGAATATCTTTTACAACAGTTACGGGCCGCAGTATGAGGGCCAGTCCGTGACCAAGCGCGGGGTGCTGGCAAGGATACGCGACGCTTTCAACGACTGTGACCGTTATTACGTTTGGGGTTATCTGGACAACACAAAGTGCTGCGACTGGCAGTGGGAATTCGTGCCGACGGATAAAAACAGCCTGCCGGCCCCGGGTTCCCTGGTCGTGGTCAAGGGCGTTTTCAAGGCGGACGACAACGCCCTGGACGGGTATTGGATCACAGGCGCAACGGTGGAAACAGAGACCGCTTATTCCGGCGCGCAGGATGAGATCAACATGCTCGCCATGAGCTGCACCCTGGAAAGAGTGCAGATGCTGAATATCCAGTACAGGTCCGAAGCGTTTGAGGGGAGATCCTTCAGCGCTTACGGGCGCATCGCCGGAACGAATACGCTGGAAAATCCCTATTATAACGGTTCGTGGCAGATCCCCTTCTCCTCCTCCGCCGCCAGCCCCGCCATCGGCACGCTGGTGATCCTGAGGGGATCGGTACGGAACGCAGCGCTGGCCGACTGTTCCCTGAGCGTCATGCCCTGACGGTATCAGCGCCGGACCGCAAAACACATTACAGCAAACGGAGCATATCAGCTTTTTCACCTGGCTGATATGCTCCGTTTTTTTGCCTTTAGCCGCCGCTGCCTAGGCAGCGGCCTTTTCCCTCAGTTTTGTGAGATATCTATGATCCCCGCTCTCAGAATACCGTCGCTGTCATACGAGACCTGAACGGTTATGATGTAGGAAGTCAGGTCGTAGGTGTACCCGTCCTTCGTCGGATCTTCCGGTGTCACGCCCTCCGGCACGACCTCCTTCACGGTATAGGTATGGATGCCCACATCCTCCAGCGTATACGGGATAGGTAAGAAGTTGACGACTCCGTTTTCGTCATTCGTCACCGTCTGGATCAATTCACCGTTTTCATACACCCCGAAGGTGAATTCCCCCCCGGTCATTTCCCTGCCCGTAAGGATCTTGGCCGCCTGGAAGGTGATCGAACAATCCGACGGGGAAGGCCTTGTATTCGTAAACGTAACTTCCGTACCTTCGACCAGCGTCGTTCCGGTAAACGTTGTGCTGCCCGAGGGCAATGTACCTTCCGCCGTTCTGCCCGTAGAGACCGTCGTAAATCCGTCCTCTGATGTCTCTACGATGGTATACTTGATCCCGGAGGGCAGTCCGTCAGCCTGTATATATTCGCCGTCCTTCAGGGAGAACGTCGCGACGCCTTCTTCAAACGTTATTCCATGTTCGTCATCGCCATACTTTCCGCTGATGGATTTGTCTTCCAGTGTGATCGTGAAGGCGAACCTCTTTTCTTTATCGCCGCTTGCTTCACTGTCGGTTTTCTTTTCCACAATCAGTCCTGCCAGCGGTTTGTTTTTGATCTGGATCGAGTGCCCTGTATAATAATATATATATTTGCCATTTTCAAAACTGATTTTATCCGGTTTATTTGTAAAACTCAGTGTATATGACCCGCTAAGAGCCGCATAACCCGAAGGCGGGGCCAGTTCTGTCAGTGTGTAGGAGATATACGTGCTGGGGTCGTCTTCACGAAAATGCTCTATATCAGCATCGTAATAATAGAAACTATACCCTAGTCCCGCCGCGATCTCCGCTATGCCGTTCTGATCGGTTTCCAATATGATCTCGTATACGTCTTGCCCCTCTATAAACGAAAACCCTGTTGGTGCCGTCAGTTTGAACCTGACTCCCGGGATGCGTATGCGGTTATTGTTTTCGTCTACCTTGAGCACCGGGAAAGCAAGGGCGGACCCGGAACCTGAACCGCCCATTGTGAATCTGTAATCAGTTTTTTCTTCCCTGTATCCGTCAGACGCCGTATTGCTGATCCGGATATTCTCTCCCGTTCCGATGATCAAAGCATTATACTCAATGATCACCTTTGTCTGGTCAGGGATCGTATATGTTGCGGTATACCCGGAAATCGTATAACTGACATCGGCATTACGGCTTTCTGGGTCAGTTGTGATTTTGATCGAGGAATAGTCAATATTCAGCGAAGGCAGCCATGTATCTTTCAGAATGATGGCTTCGCCGTTATTGATCCTGCCCTTTTCCGGGTTATATGTGATCCTGTATTTTGCAATACGGCTTCCGTTCAGGATTTCAGTTTCGTTTGTCAGTTCTTTATCCAGATACTCATAATCATATGTGAAAGTCACATCGTCAGATGAATCATTCCAGTACGCCGTATTGGTCGTTTCCCATTTTCCGCCCACACTGCTGTGCGCAAGCGCCTCAGGATTGATGCCGTCCTTCAGCGCAAGCCAGTAATGGATCCTAATGAACGGGAAGTTTTCACCCGTTGACGGAGGATTCTTCGGGATATCCGTGACGATGATCTCGATACCGTCGTTGGTATTACTGTAAACAGCAGTGCTTGGATCTAACGACTGAGATTCCTTAGTTATACCTCCCCGTACAACAAAATGATCCGTAAGCCAAAGACTGCTGGCTTCCTCGAATGTAGGCACCCGGAATACGCTCGTATCAAATATATCCCGTACCGTTATGGAAGTATCGTTAGGAGTTACACCGCCGATAATAATATCATATGGAATGTATCTAACAGCATTTTCGCCTTCGCCGACCGTAACCATTTCCCCATGGCTTTTGCTCACAAACGAAGCAACAGATACAGTAGCAGCCGCAGTTTTAATTCTTCCAAGAACTACCTGATTGGTATGAATCCTTGCTGAACTCGTAACAGCCGCTTCTTCTAACCAGGCCTTATTGTTTTTCGTTTTAAAGGTGATTACTACTTCGTAAGGTTTGTCGCTGCCAGAGAGTCCGTTGGTGTATGAGTCGCCATCCCTTTTTTTAAACTGGATATCAAACTGATGCTCACCGATCGTTCGATCGTATGTATCCCCGCCTTTAAGGCCTGTTACATTTATTTCCCCCTCCAATTCATCCCAGTATCCGAGAGGTATATACCTCGGCAAATAGTCCGTCAGTTTGCTGTACTGTTCCGACAAACCGCTTGCAGGCACCTGGATAGTCACCTGCCAGGTCACATAGTTCACGTCATATTCAACGACATTTTTGGAAATGCCCGGCTCGTCGCCATGGGTGATCCCGGTATAGCCCTGTGACGAACCATATTCACCTTTTGCCACGTTATTCACTGAACCGGTACCGCTCAAGTCGCTGACATCCACATCAGTCGTATAAATGATCTTGTAATAATATATCCCATCATTATTCGGAAAACGGTAGACATAGTGGTCATCCCCTTTTTCCTCCAGGTCTTCCCAGGGTACTTCTCTTGTTTCCACCAGGCCGTTGGTATCATAAACCTTCACTGTAATGAAATCACCGCTGTAGATCATTGGCGGAGAACTGCTCGTGATCCGGTCCGTCAGCGTAGTGCCGGCAATGGAGACCTTCATTTCCTTGTTTACTTCAACAGTCCAGGTGACCGTCTGGGTATCTCCGTTTACTCCGGTGACCTGTCCGCTTCCCTTTGACACCGTAGAATACTGGATGAAATGGCCCTGGTTCACCTGCTTTTCTTCGGTCTTATCTCCTTTTACCGTAGCGGTATTTTTCGTCTGATCGTACGTCAGTTGGCCGGTATGTTCGGCATCCGCGCCATAATTGATCTTTGCACGGTATTCGAATGTAATGACCTGGCCGTTCGTCATCGAATCGATATCATAGGCGAATGTCGCTCCAGGGATCTGGGTCGGCGTGCATGTACTGCTGCCCGTGTCGGAAATGATTATTTCTCCCTCCAATGTCAGCGCATTTCCGGTGATTGTATCCTTAACAACAATATTCTGATTGTCTCCTTCGGAAGTTACTGTAAGCGTGTAATGGACATACCCGTCATCACTTTCATAATCCGCGGTTTTTTCAACTTTGAGGCCATGCTTTAATGTAACGTCGGTCGTTACCTCGTTTCCCCAGTCCAGGCGCACTTCCTCCTCATGGAACTGCCCTTCAAAATCCAGACTTACGCTTAAGTCCGTTGCGCGTTTAAACGCTTCGAGTATCCCTCTTTTTTCAGCCTCGGATATGTCGCCCAAACTATCCAAAAATTCATCGTACCTGAGAATGAGCGTAACGGTCCCGTCCTGTGCCACGGTATAATCGAACGGAACAGGGTAGACTTCTTCTCTGTATGAAAACTGAATGTTGCTGCGTCCGGTTTGAGGTGCAATAATGATCCCCGCAGGCAGCTTATATGTAAAGTGATCCGAATCCATATTAAACTGTTTGTTGCCGGTCTCCTGAAAAACGACCGTCATATCATACAGTGTGTCCGGGAGCACCGTCCATGTATTCCCGTTGACTTCGGCGCCGGTAATGCTTACATTTGTGACCAGATCCTTCAGGTCGGTATAATATGTCTGCCCGGACCTCGTCTCTTCGGCAGCGGTAGCGGCAGTCAACACCAGCAGCATTGCCACCAGCGCGGCCAAAGCATTATATTTTCTAAACATCGCTTCTTACCCTCCTCATGTCCCGTCTCCGCATCACGTTCCGTCATAAGCTGCCGTAACCGCGGACACTTCCGCCCCACGCAGCGGGGCCCCTCTCCCCGCTGAGTATTGTATATAACATGGAACGGAAAAAACTCAAACACCATTTTTTGGTTCGTCCCATGATACCCATAATTTTATCTTATTTGTAACGCCGTGTAAAGAAGTTTATGTCATCCCGCAACACTTTTTTAACATTTTTCTCGCCGTCATGATCCCCGGCTGATCCCTGCCCCCATATGGAGTGAAGGCAAGAGGATACGGTTTAAAAAAGTCGTACTCTCAAGATGTCCGGACGCCGATGAAGGCAGGAAGATCCTTCATCCGTCCTGCCCGGAGGGGTTCCATTCAAAAACACCCCTTTCGCTTTACGGCAAAAGAGGCGTTTTTGGGCTGCCCGGATTCCTTCAGGTCACGATTCCCCGGATCACATCGCTTGCAGCGGGAACCGTCGACGCCGCCGATAAGGGCCCTCCCGACGGCGAGCCTTTATCGTTTCAGGTATTCAATGACCCCTTCCAGGATCTCGGGATTCTTGAACTGACCGTAGCCCTCGTCCAGTTTCATCAGCGCAAAGGCAAAGCTGTTGGCCGCCGCTTCCTCCGGATCGATCACATACGTGGTGTTTTCTCCAAAGACGGCCCAGAAATCCTCCACCCCGTCCATGGTGTAAACGGTGGTCGTGCCCATGGGAACGATCCCGGGATGCATCCCGAGGAGGAAGTTGTCGCCTTTCTTTTCAAAAACGCTGCTGGTCAGGGTGACGATGTAGCAATCCTTTTTCTCACCATTGATGGTGAACGCGGCGAAGCTGTTGTGGTGCTCCACATCCGGGTTGGCGACGATCCGCTCAAAGACCTCTTCCGGGATATCGATATCATGATCCAGCACGGTGAAATGGATCAGGGAATACAGCGCCTGCCGATACTCCGGGAAAAGCCGGGACAGGCAATGGGAAAGCTCGTGGAGCACGATCACGCGAAAGTTATAGTCCGCGGTTTCGGACAGCGAATAGGCGTCTTTATTCAGAAAAATGACGCCTTCACAGGTATATCCGGTGGCCCCCAGTTCTTCCTCCCCGGTGGTTTTGACAAAGGTGATCGGCCCGGGATCCGGCAGCTTCAGGCCGTGGGATCCTAAAAACTCACACAGCCAGTCCATGGTATCATGGACCCGCTTCTCTTCCTCGGGGGTGAAGGGCAGCACCTGAAGAGCGGAAAACTCGATATATTCCTCCAGCGTTCCGCCTTTTCTCTGCAGCAGGAAATCAAGCGTCATTGTGTTGATCTGCCCGTGGTACAGATCGCGGCTGCGCATCAGTTCCTGCCCTTCCTCAGAAGAGGCGCATCTGGCGGTGAGTTTTGCGGTCCAGACCGTCTCTGCGGCCGCGGGCGCTGTCTCCGCGCAGGCAGCCGCACAGAACAGCAGCATAGCCGAAACGATCAGCGAAACGATCCTTTTTTTCATTGCGGAAATCCTCCTCATTTTTCGTTCCGGTCACTTCTCTCCGGTATCCGACAGCCAGTTCACCGTATCAATACCCAGGACATTGATCACCAGTTTCACCTCCGACTCCAGGGAGTTCAGCCTGGATCCGGCCCGCTCGATCCTCGCGCGCTCTTCGGACTTCTCCCCGTTGAATCCGTCGGAAATGAAGGACAGGACGTCCTTCAGGTCTGCCAGGATATCCGCGGCGGCATCTTCAATTTCCGAGATCTCGTCAAAACCGGCGAACTCCGCAAGGCCCGGGATCTCGAACGCTTCCCCGGCCTTTCCGACAGCAGCCGGACGCAGCACCTGCCAGATCGCTCTGTATACCTGTTCTGCCATTTCCAGATAAACCGGCTGCGCTTCAGCCGGGATCCGGCCGAATGCGTCGGCCGCCGGATCCATCACGCGGTCATCCGTCAGAGGAAGACCGGCTTCAAACATTTCACCTTCCCCGCCGAATTGGCCGGCGGCAGTTTTCCAGGCTTCCTTCGCCCGGTCGAAAACAGCCAGCTTCTCCGCGTCGGTACCGGCTTCTTCCAAGCGGAAGCACCGGTCGGTCCGGCGGATCACTTCATCTACCAGCTGCACCGCCGCGTTGGCAGAGTCCGTTTCCGAAGCCGGGATCTCCCCGTATGTGTAGACCATCAGATCCGAAAGATACTGGCCGAGGGTCGCGACGACGGTAAAGGCGATCTCCGTTTCTCCCCGGAGCATCGCTTCCTCATAGGCTTTATTCGAAGCCTCGTCTATCTGCTCCTCCGTCATTTCCGATTCGCCCAGCGCGGCGGGAACAGCGCCCGTCAGCATGACCACCGTCAGCAGTGATATGACCAGCCTGCAAATTCCTGTTTGCCTGAATGCCATCTTCATTCATCCTTTCTGTTTATGATCTCCCGGCCGTCGGTCACGGCCATTATCTCATAATCGTCCCCTGTGCGTAAGATGCAGAACCGCGCGGGTGTCATCGAGGATAGGGCCAAGGGCGTTAAAACGGCCGATCTTTATTTATCGACGGCCGCTGCTCATACTGATCATTTATAAAACGGCCAATACTGTTTTAATAGCGCCGAAGGCGCGTATGAGATCGCATGGGGCGTCATGCAGCGCACAGCGTACGCAGCACGCGGCATCTCAAATTGGCTAAACCGCTTTGAAATTAGTATCAAATGCTGCCGTCGTCACGGCCCAGTGGCTGCCCTTTTCTGTCCGCACGCCATTTGTCCGCTTCCAAACAGATCATCCCGATCAGCGCGGGGATGGGAAGCGACCGGGGACAGGACGATACGCAGCTCCGCTCTCTGCAGCGCATGCAATGACGGCGCAGCCCGAAGACATGCATGGCGAGCTTTTCCATCGCCCACGCTTCCTTTCCCAAACGGAAATAGTTAAAGTAACGGAGGACAGAATGGATCTCGTGGTGATAGCTGCATACGCACCGCTGGCATCGGTCGCAGGCGATCACGTCGCAGCGCCGTCCGAGAACGTCGAGCGCTTCCTGAAACGGGATGTCACAGGGTGGATACTCTATTGCCATGGCGGCGGTGGCCTGTTCAAAGGTGCCGATGCCGATCAGGGCGCTGGAAATGGAGTAGTGAAGGATACCGCTGATCAATTCCCCCGGGGAAAACGCCTGCGTGAGTAATCCGGCCGCGTAAACCTTATTGAGAATAAAGCCCTTCCGCCGCATCAGACCGTTTTCCTCCAGTCTGTTCAGCACCCCGCATTCCAGGATATTGCCGGGAGCCTGCAAAACATCCACCCGCGCGTCATTCGCCGCGCGCTCAAGCACACTGTAATAATGGGAAGCGATGCCGACAAAGCGGATCACCCCCTCCCGCTTCAGAAGACATAAGGCCTCGAGCGCCCCATTCGGAGAAAAAACGGTGTCGGCATTTTTCTCGTCCACCTGATGGACAAAATAGATGTCCGGATCGGTTTTCAAATTCCCGCAGGAACGCAGGACCGCGCCGCGCATTTCCTCCCCTGTGTATTTTCTCGCCTTATCGGCAATGATGATCTCTTCCCTCGGAACGCCGGCGGCAAACCGGCCGAGCTTGTATTCCGCATCGCCGTACTCAGCGGGGATCGCCGTGTCATACAGATTGCAGCCCATATCGAACGCGTCCCGCATGATGGATACCGCCGTTTCAGTATCCGGCGAATAATATTCAGGTAAAACAGGCGCGTCCCCGCTGAGGATCGGGATCGTGCCGAAACCGATCTCCGAAACAGACAGCCCTGTATCTCCAAGTTTTCGATAACGCATGTTCCTCTCCCGTTCCGGCGTTGTTACAGCCCCGTCAGCGCTGAAAAAACGTTCGGATCCCTGATCCCCCAGCGGCCGATCATCACGCCGTCCGCTCCTGTCCGCCGCATCATGGCGGCCGCGTCCTCTTCCGAAAAGATCCCGCCGTTGCCAATGACCGGAATATGGAGGCATGCTTTCGCGTCCGCGATCGCATCGTACATCACGTCTCCGTCATGCAGGCTGTTCCCCGGACGGCCGTGCACGGTGAGCAGATCCGCGCCGGCATCCTCGCACATACGGGCAAAGGATCGTATGCAGTTTTCCTCCGCGGTCATCCCCGGCCTGCATTTCACGCTGACCGCTTTTCCGCTGCTTTTGCAGGCGTCAATGATCCTGGCCGCACGCGGCAGATCATGCACCAGCGCACAGCCGCGGCCGGAATGAACGATATCGGGCATGGCGCAGCCCATGTTGATATCGATCCAATCCGCATGGGCAAGGAGCGGCCCCCGTAAAAGACGCTGAAAAGCGAGCGGATCGCCCCCGATCAGCTGCACCGCCTTGACGGGTTCCTTTTCATCAACGCGTGCGGACTCCACAGCCCGGGCCTTTCCGCGGATCAGGTCTTCCACATATACCATTTCCGTAAAAGCCACGCCCGCTCCGTTCCTTTCCGCCCGGAGCCGGAAAGAAACATCCGTATATCCATATATGGGGGCCATCAGCACGTTGGATGATAGGAAAATGCCCGCGACCTGCATGCGATGGCAATACATTTCCGCAAAAATGCCCATTCCCGTATCCTATTCATTTCATTTTCCACAGCCAAAAAAGGCAGCTGTTCCGATGCATGTAGATTTGTTTTTTATGCTGATATCCTTCAGGCTCCTGCACCAGAAAAAAGCCTGATCCCCGATGTATGTTACCCCTTCCGGGATCTCTATGCGCGTAAGACCGATGCACCAGCGGAATGCGTTTGCCTCTATGCTCCTCAGGCTTTCCGGGAACACGATCCCGGTCATACCGAGACAGTCCCGGAAAGCATTGCCGCTGATCTCTTCCACGCCGTCCGAGATCTCCATGATCCTGAGATCCCGGCATTTGCGAAAGGCGTTATTCCCGATCCTGCGCAGGCTTTGCGGCATTCGGATATGCAAAAGGCGGCGGCAGCTATGGAACGCTCCTGCGCCGATCTCTTCAACGCTGTCCGGGAGATCGATCTCCTCCAGATGATCACAGTTCTTAAACACCCGGTCTCTGATTTCCGTAAGCCCGTCCGGCAGCGTGATCTCGGCAAGACGGTTGCAGCCCTTGAATGCGTCTTCCCCGATCTCAGCCACACCCTGCGGCAGCACGATGCGCCGCAGCCACCGGCATCGGGCAAAAGCGCCTGTTCCGATCTTGATCAGGGTGTTCGGAAGCGTGACATCGGTAAGGTTCACACAGCCGTCAAAAGCATGATCGCCTATGGAAGCAACGCCTTCATCAATCAGGATGCGGCCGATCTTTTCTTTCGCTGATTCCCACGGCGCGTGTTTGTCCGAACATCCGGGACCGAAATCCGGCATTTCTCCGCCGCCCCAGATCATCAGCAAACCGTCATCCCGAAGGCACCACGTCCCTTCTCCGAAGAATTCCAATCCCGTCCAGTCCTGTTTCCGGAACCATGGCGTTTGATCGAACGCTTTCCGGTAGCGCATTTTGATGCTTTCCGACACCCGGATATCTGTCAGGCCGGCGCATCCCCCAAAGGCGCCGTAGCCGATCTTTTTTATACTGTCCGGGAGCACGATGCTTTCCAGGCCTTTGCAGTCGCGGAAAGCATTTTCGCCAATGACGGCGACCCCATCCGGGACCGTATACCGCCCGTTTTTCCTGCCCTCCGGATAAGCGATCAGGATGCTTTTATCCCCCGAAAACAGTACGCCGTCCTCCGCGGCGAACAGTTTATTGCCGCCGTCCACGGAAAACCGTTCCAGGGAAGGACAGTGGAAAAAAGCGCTCCTCTCTATCCGTTTCATGCCGGCCGGAACGGCGATGGAGGCAAGGGATGCGCATCCTTCAAACGAATCCGCTTCAATGCTCTCTGTTCCCTCCGGGATCGAAACATCTTTCAAACTGGCACAGTTCCTGAACACGGCACTTCTGATCTCATGCACCCTGTTATAAAAGCGGATATCCGCCAGTGCGCCGCATCCGCTGAACGCTCCGTCTCCTATATCCGACGCTCCGAGCCCGATCTTGGAAAGGCTCACGCAGCCGTTAAACGCGAATTTTCCGATACTGACAGTGCTTTGGGGGATGCGCAGGCTGTTCAGGCTTTTACAATCCCGGAACGCCGCCTCTCCGATACGGGTCACACCGTCCGGAAGGTCCGCTTTTATCAGGGCGGCACATCCGGCAAACGTATAGTCTTCTATTTCCGTCACTCCGGCAGGAAGCTTTATGGAAGTCAATTTTCCGCAGTCGGAAAAAGCCCCGTCCCCTATGCTTGTCACGCCGTCGGGAATATCGATGGATCCCAGGTTCTGGCATCCATCAAACGCGCGCCTGCCAATACAGGTCACAGTCCCGGGAAGCGCGATCCTCCTCAGACTGACGCATCTGGCGAACGAAAGGGTCCCGATCCCGGTCACGCCTTCCCGGATCCTGACCTCGGTCAGGGCTATACAGCGATGGAACATCGAACTGTCAATGCTTTTCACAGTCCCCGGGATCGAAGCGCTCATCAATTTGGCGCAGTCACTGAACGCACCCCGTCCAAGGTCTATGACCCCTTCCGGGATCGATATTTCCGTCAGGCCGGCGCAGCCGCTGAACGCTTCCTCGCCGATGCTGACCGGAGCGCCGTTGAAAGAGATATCCCTCAGGCCAGCGCACGCAAAAAAGGCACACTTTCCTATGCCGGTCAAACCGGGGGGAAGGGACACTTCCGTCAAAGCGCTGCAGCGGCTGAAGGCAAAGTTTCCAAGTCTTTTTAACTGACTCGGAAAAATAACCTTTGTCAGGTGACGGCAGCCGGAAAAGGCACGATCCCCTATGCCGGTCACGCCTTCCCGGATCACGACGTATTTCAGAAGCTTTTCATGGCACAGCCAGGGAGCGGAGCGTTCACCCTGAAAATCATCCATTTCTCCCCTGCCGGAGATCGTCAGGAGCCCATCGTCATTCAGATCCCAGACAACGGACTGCCCACATGTTCCGGATCCCGCCATGATCATTTCACCCGTTCTTTCTCAATCAAGTTGTTTCGGCCGGTCCCATGATGCCTTTCCTGTTTCATTTTACCATAGATCCGCCTTCTCCTCAAAGCAATTATTGTGCTTATAAAAACGGGCCTTCGGTGCTTTATAAAAAGACATTTGGCCTTTTTAAACAGGATCGGTATGAACCCCGTGAAAACGGCCCCACAAAAAAACAGACGGCGCTGCACAAGAAAAAACCGCAGCGCCGTCCTGTTATATCTGAGACCCCCGGTATATATCACTCCGCGGGTCTTGCTTTTTTGTTTCTTCATATCCAGGAGAGCGAACGCCAGATCCCGTCCATTATCGCTTTCGATCCATTTTCCCCTTCTGCCCGGATCTGGGACGTCAGGTAGTAAATGCATCCTCCATCCCGGACCATCATGGTACGGTTCAGAAGTTCCCCTTCCTTACCCAGGCAGCGGAAGGTGAATCCGAAGGCTTTTTTCTCTCCGATCTTCCCTTTTATGTATTCTCCAAACCGGTACTCCCGCTCCCGCAGCGCGCTCCTCATCCTTCTTTCAAGGCCCTTTGCCCCGTCCATTGAGCAGGCCAGCATGGCAAGGATGCCATTCATCTGCTTCCAAGAGGCGGAGAAGATCATTTGCCTTTCCGGATCGCGTACGCTCCAGTCCGGGATCACCGCGGACATGGCATAGATCCTTTTTTTCTCTTCCGGATCCACCTGATGAAATTCGGGGGGAAGCGCGATCCGGATCGTGTTATTGATGATGCTCTGGGTCATTATGGTATTCTCCTTTTCTTTTGCCTTGCATATATCGTTCAAACACATGTTGCTTTTTCCGTGTCCGCCTTTTGAAGGCCGACACTTGTATATACGCATTCTTCGGGGGTATGGCGGCCGACGGGCAAAAGGGGCAGCCATGGCGTCCCGTATAGCTGCGGTTATGGCCGGCCCTGCAAGCAAAATGAGGAAGAACGATCATGTAATGAAGCCGCTGTCATGCGGTACTCTTCCCATACGATCTGCCTGCGCTGCCCGGCAAAAAACAGCGGCTGTCTGCCCATGATCCGCAGGTCATGCGCATACAGCCGCTTTCGTTCCGTTGACCGGGGCTGCCGCGCCATGCCGCCGTCGACATCGCGGCATGGCGCAGGGATGGATACGTGTTCACCGGGACCGATGCCGCCCGGCTGCCGCATCATTTCCTAACGGGGATCGAGTATCCGCTGGGATAGAGTATTTCTTCGGTAAACCGGCCGTTTTCGTCCAGTTTCGGAATGCTGACGGGCAGCGTGCCCGTCATGTCCCCGCCGGACAGGATCAGATACAGCGCGGCGGGAACATTGGGGCCATACTGGCTCACGCTGCCGTCCTTGTCCCGGGGATCCTCGCTCATGCCCCGCGCGCCGTAGGCAATGACGATGGCGTCCGCCGCGGTGTAATGCGCCGCGTCATAAGGCAGCTGGGCGCTGACGACGGTCACATCATTCCCCGCTGCGTGAGCCATGATGATCACCGTATCGATCAAGGCGGTATCGGCGCCGTCTTTTACCGCCGGATTCATGCCGTTCGCGCTGTAAGACGCGCTGACGACAATGATATGGCGGGTGTTCTGGACCGTTTTTTTAAGGTCTTCCACCGTCATCGAGGACAGATGAAACACCGGGATATCCGTTTCGGCAGACAGCACGCCCTCGTCCTTCAGGCGCGAAACCGCGTACTGCGCGCTTTTGACCATGTTCGCGTTGGGCACCAGGATGGCGACGGTCTCCTCCGAGTTCAGCGGCAGCGTGTTTTCATTTTTAACCAGCGTGACCGCTTTCCTGGCGATCTCAAATTCTTCTTCATGATGGGCGGCGGAACCCACCGCGCTGACGGCTTTCTGCGCCCGCGTCTCAGCGCCGCCGCTTTCATAAGGCGCGAGCATCCCGTGCTTTTCCTTGAACGCGAGCACCCGCTTTACCGACGCGTCCAGAGCCTCCATGGAAATGGTCCCTTCGTCGGCCATCGCGGCCACATCCTGAATATACTTTTCCAGCGCGGCAAGGCCCTCCAGGGTGGCGGTGTCCACCGGCCGCAGGATCAGGTCGACGCCTGCCTCAATGGCCAGCTTCGCCGTATCCAGCAGGGCAAAATGCCTCGCGACAGCGTCCATATTCATGGCGTCGGTCACGATCAGGCCGGTAAATCCCATATCGCCCCGCAGGATATCCGTCAGGATGGTTTTGGACAGGGTGGCGGGCAGACCGATCTCCTCCCCGGTCTCAACGGAAATATATGTGCCCTTCTCCACCTGGGGATACACGATGTGCGCGGTCATGATCATGTCCGCACCTGCATCGATGCCCGCCTGGAACGGCACCAGCTCAAATGCTTTCAGTTCCTCATAGGTCTTGTTGATGCACGGCAGGCCGGTATGGCTGTCCGTATCGGTATCCCCGTGGCCCGGAAAATGCTTAAGGGTACAGAGCGCGCCGGCTTCATGCATTCCTTTCACAAACGCCGCACCATGGGCGGCCACCTGTTCCGGCCGATCTCCGTAGGAGCGAATGCCGATGACCAGATTGGCGGGGTTATTGTTTATATCCACCACCGGGCCGAAGCTTCCGGAATAACCGATGGCGGTCACTTCCTCGCCGATAAGCCGTCCCGCCGCCTCCGTGACCGACAGATCGTTCACGGCGCCCAAAGCCATGTTGCCGGGCATCTGCGTGCCCTGGCCCAGGCGCGTCACATACCCGCCCTCCTGGTCGGTGCAGGTGATCAGCTGTGTCCGGCTGGGGACCGAAGCATTGGCGGTCTGTACCGCGTCGACCAGCCTGGCGGCGGCGGCATTTTCCTGGGCGTTCTGCAGATTGAAGATGATCCCTCCGAAGCCGTATTTGCGCAGCATTTCTTCCATTTCGGGATAGATCTCCGCCACGCCGACCCGTTTGTCTTCTTCATTCTGCCGGTAATAAAAAGCGGGCATCAGCAGCTGGGCGACCTTCTGCTCCGTAGTCATGCCTGCCAGAATTTCTTCCGCCGACAGATCGCCCTCGCACAGAGCAAGACCGGGAAGGAGAAGAGTCAGGGCCATGAACAATGCGGTCATTTTCTTCATTGCGGCATAATCTCCTTTAAAAATCTGAGTTTTGTTTTTTCCGGGATACCATAAATCAATTTTATAATATAGAAGATCATAATGCAATGCATGTGCCCGCTGTTTTTTATCCATCATTCAAAGAAAGGACGAACCGTGAGACTGACCGTTTTTATTGAAACCGCTTCTCCCTCTGACATTGAAGCGAAACCGCCCAAGTGAGGGTAAAACAGGGGATGAAGAAGATGAAGCTGTCAAGGAATACATCCGGATGCGGGACAACACGAAGGAACATATCAAGCAACTGAAGCAGCGGATCCTGGCACTGTGCATGCGATGGCGGAAAGAGTTCCACGGGACAAAAAAGAACTGGACCATAGCGCACATGAAATGGCTGCAGCATCTGAAATTTGAGAACGAGATCGCCCAGGAAGCGTTCGACGAATATGTGATACAGCTGAACGAAGCCATTGAGCGTGTGAAACGATACGACGCAAAGATAGAAAAATGGGCCCAGCTTCCGCGCTATGCGGAAAAGGTATCAAAGCTGGCATGCTTTTGCGGGATCAAGACCCATGTTGCTCTCGCCACGATCGCCGAGGTTGCCGATTTTGACCGTTTTCCCAACGCGAACCGGTTTGCGGCTTATCTTGGACTGGTTCCTGGAGAATATTCCAGCGGAGCACACATCAATCGATTGGGAATTACCAAGCAGGGAAACTCTCACATTCGGAAACTGCTGATCGAAGCCGCTCAATGTTACGCACGCTCTTTACCGGGTAAAACGTCTTCACTGCTTTTGAAACGCCAGGCAGGCAATGACCCCAAAGTTATCGCGTATGCAAACAAGGGAAATGAACGCATGAAACGGAAGTATCGATCCATTGCCGTGCGGAAACCCAAACCGCTGGCTGTAACCGCGACAGCACGGGAACTGGCATGTTTCATCTGGGGAATGATGACGAACCATCTGGAGCAGGTAT
>JAFWWK010000194.1 GCA_017523615.1 Clostridia bacterium | reverse complement strand
TTCATGATTCCGGCTTCGCCTCAAAGCTTTGGCGGGCCAGTTCCTCACATCAATGACGCCGGTGACTCAAGCCGTGAGCGCTTGAGGCCGACGCGCAGCCCTTAGGCCGCGAAAGCGATTTCGCTGTTGTCAGTTAATTTTAATTCCCCGGGTTTAACGTGTTCGGGGAACACGGCTCGCTTCTCATACCCCCGGCGATCCCCGTCGAAACCAGTACACCCCCATGTTTTATTTGTTGTGCTCCCTGAGCGCGCGGGCGATCTCCCTCTGGCTGTCCCTGGCTGCCATGGCATCCCGCTTGTCATGCAGGTGCTTGCCTACGCAGACCCCAAGGTTCAGCTTCATCCGTCCGTCCTTCAGGTAAATATCCAGCGGGATCAGAGTATAGCCCTGCTTCTGCGTCATGCTGCCAAGCTTGCGGATCTCGCTTTTATGCAGCAGAAGGCGCTTGGGCCTCATGGGATCCACGTTGAAGATGTTGCCCTGCTCGTAAGGGGAGATATGCATGGAAAGGACGAACACTTCCCCATTTTTGACGATGGCATAGCTTTCCTTCAGGTTGACCTTTCCCTGCCGCATGGACTTTACCTCGGTGCCGTGAAGTTCGATGCCGCATTCGATGTTTTCTTCGATAAAAAAGTCATGCCGGGCCCGGCGGTTCTGCGCCACGGATTTGATGCCCTTAGCCTTGGCCACGTCCTGGGGTCTCCTTCCCAAACAGGTTCTCTTCCCCCGCAGGCGGCCGCAAAACATGAGGATCTTCTTTGCGGGATCTTCCCTCATTTTAATGGCCCGCTGCGGGAGCACGGTCTGATTATATCATACCCTGGTTTGATTTGCAATCAGGTAAATATACACTGTACCAGGGCCATGTAGACCGCGGTCCCCGCCGCGACAGGAAGAAGGATGCTTTTCCTCCACAGGTACAGCCCAACCGTCACCAGGGAAGCGATCGCTTCCGGCAGCCCATACGGTGCTGACAGAACAGCTGTGTTCCTGAAGCAGTACACCGCAAGCATGCCCATCGCCGCCCCCTGCAGCACCCTTCCCAGATATTTCAGGGCCCGTGGCAGTTCCTTTTTTTCCGGGAACAGCACAAACGGAACGGCCCGGGTACACAGGGTCACAAAGGCGCATACCAGGACGATCAGCACGCTGTGAGTTGTTCCGGCGCTGTTCGTCATTCCTCTCCCTCCTTTTCGGCCGGCTCAAGCCGTTTCCTGAAAAGAAACAGCGCCAGCAATATCATCGCCATGGCGGGGATCAGGAAGCGGTCCGGTCCGAAAACCGCGAGGCATAAAACGGAGCATACAATCCCCAGGACAGAGGAATAACGGCTCTCTTTTTTCATCAGATTCCCGGTCACGATAACAAGGAAGAGGGCGGTCATCGAAAACTCGACGCCCCTGGTATTAAACGGAACCAGCGTCCCGAAAAGGGACCCGAACGCCGACCCCAGGATCCAGTAGCAGTGGTTGAGCGCGCTGACAGCGAAATAAAAGCTTTTCCTGTCCACATCCTCCGGAGGGTCGATATGGGATACCAGGCCGAACGTCTCGTCGGTCAGGGAAAAGACCAGATACGGCTTTGCCTTTCCCATGTCCCTGTACCTGATAAGCATGGCAAGGGCATAAAAAAGATGCCGTGCGTTGACCATCAGGGTGATCAGAGCCGTGGATATCAGGCCTGCTCCGGAAGCCAGGAGATCCACCGCCACAAACTGCATGGACCCGGCATAGATCCCTACTGACATCAGAAAGGCCCAGGGCAGAGGAAATCCCTTGCTTTGAAGTAGCAAACCAAAGCCGATCCCCAGGATCATGTAGCCCGCCATGACCGGAAGCGTCAGCGGAAAAGCAGCTTTCAGCGCTTTAAATTTTTTTTCCCGCATCCCTTTCCCTCCCCGGCCGTCCGGCAATGATAAGGCAAAGTATAGCATACCGGACCGAAGTTCTTCAACAGTCGTCCTGTTTTTTTTCTGCACTCGGCTGACAGCGTATAAGACAAGTCAAAAAAGGACCGGCTGCCGCCGGTCCCCGAGGTCATTCGTTTGGATCAATAGGTTTCCTGAAGGTCGATGTTGGTGTAGCGCTTGAGGCCGGTCCCCGCGGGGATCAGCTTGCCGATGATCACGTTCTCCTTCAGGCCCAGCAGCGGATCCACCTTGCCTTTGATCGCCGCTTCCGTAAGCACCCTTGTGGTCTCCTGGAATGAGGCGGCCGACAGGAAGCTGTCCGTCGCAAGGGACGCCTTGGTAATACCCAGCAGGATACGCTTTGCCACGGCAGGCCGTCCGCCTTCCATGATCACACGGTCGTTCTCGGCTTCGAACTGGAAGATATCCACCAGGCTGCCGGGGAGCAGGGTGGTATCCCCGCTGTCCTCCACGCGGATCTTCTGGAGCATCTGACGGACGATAATCTCGATATGCTTGTCGGCGATCTTCACGCCCTGGCTGTGATAAACGCTCAAAACTTCCTTGAGCAGGTATTCCTGAACGGCCTTGACGCCGAGGATGCGCAGAAGGTCATGGGGATTGATGGAGCCGTCGATCAGTTCATCGCCGGCCTTCACGGTCTGGCCGTCCACCACCTTGATCCGGGCGCCGTAATGGATCTGGTAGCTCCGCTTTTCGGCGGAATCCTCGTCGCTGGTAATGACGATCTCACGCTTGCGCTTGTTCTCGACCATACTGACGGTGCCGTCGATCTCCGCCAGGACAGCGTCGTGCTTGGGCTTCCGGGCTTCGAAAAGCTCCTCTACGCGGGGAAGACCCTGGGTAATGTCTTCAGCGCTGGCCACGCCGCCGGTATGGAAGGTACGCATGGTCAGCTGGGTGCCGGGTTCACCGATGGCCTGGGCAGCAATGATGCCCACGGCCTCGCCCTGATCGACCAGGCCGCCATGGGCCAGGTTCATGCCGTAGCAGTAAGCGCAGACGCCGCTGCGGGTACGGCAGGTCAGCGGACTGCGGACAGTCGCCTTGGTGATACCCGCATTTTTGACGCTGAGCGCCTTGTCGTAATCGATCAGTTCATTCACATGCACCAGAAGCTCTCCGGTGATGGGATGATAAATATCTTCGGCGGCAAAGCGTCCGCGGATGCGGTCATCGATGCCTTCGATCTCGCCGATGGGCTCCACCACGATCCCGCGGACCTTTTCACCCTTGCGGGCAAAGCAGTCACGTTCGCGGATAATGACCTCCTGGGCCACGTCCACCAGGCGGCGGGTCAGATAGCCCGAGTCGGCGGTACGCAGAGCAGTATCTGCCAGGGATTTGCGGCTGCCGTGGGACGACATGAAGAATTCCAGCACGTTCAGGCCCTGGCGGAAATTGGCGCGGATGGGCAGTTCCAGCGTGCGGCCGGTGGGCGAAGCCATCAGGCCGCGCATACCGGCGAGCTGTGCCACCTGGCCCGCGCTGCCGCGGGCGCCGGAGCCGGTCATCATCGCAATGGGATTGAAGGGCGGCAGTACGCGCATGACCTCATTCTTCAGATCGTCGGTCACCTTGTTCCATTTGGTGATGACCGCGCGGTAGCGTTCGTCTTCGGTCATGATGCCGCGGCGGTAGCGGCGGTTGATGTCCGCGACCTCGCGGTCCGCTTCCTCCAGCCATTCCTTCCGTTTTTCGGGAACGATGATATCGCTCACCGATACGGTGATGGCGCCGATGGTGGAATACTTATAGCCCAGATGCTTCATATCATCCAGCACCTTGGCGGTCTCGGTGGAACCGTGCTTGCGGAAGCAACGCTCCACGATGGCGCCCAGGTCCTTTTTTATGACCCTGTGGTCGATCTCCAGCTTGAACTGGTCTTCCAGGGTCTCACGGGGCTGATATCCCAGATCCTGCGGGATGATATCGTTGAAGATCAGCCTGCCCAGGGTGGTATCGATGATCCTGCGGTGTTCCTCCCCTTCCCAGGTGCGGGCAATACGGACCTTGATGGGCGCCTGCAGGGTGATCTGCTTGCACTGATAAGCCATCATGGCTTCGTTGGGAGATTCAAAGACCCGCCCGGCGCCCTTCGCGTCCTCGCGAAGGATGGTCAGGTAGTGGCAGCCGATGACCATGTCCTGGGTAGGCGAAATAACGGGCATGCCGTCCTGGGGCTTCAGGATATTGTTGGCGCACAGCATCAGGAAACGGGCCTCGGCCTGGGCTTCCATGCTCAGCGGGACATGGACAGCCATCTGGTCGCCGTCAAAGTCGGCGTTATAAGCGGTGCAGGCGAGGGGATGCAGCTTGATGGCCTTGCCTTCGACAAGCACCGGCTCAAAGGCCTGGATACCCAGACGGTGCAGCGTAGGCGCACGGTTCAGGAGCACGGGATGCTCCTTGATAACGCCTTCCAGGATATCCCACACCTCGGAACGCACCTTTTCCACCATGCGCTTGGCGGATTTGACGTTATGCGCGATCTTCAGGCTGACAAGCTTCTCCATGACGAAGGGCTTGAACAGCTCCAGCGCCATGTCCTTGGGCAGGCCGCACTGATAGAGCTTCAGTTCGGGACCGACCACGATAACGCTGCGCCCGGAATAGTCCACGCGCTTGCCCAGAAGGTTCTGGCGGAAACGGCCCTGCTTGCCGCGCAGAAGATCGCTCAGGCTCTTCAGGGGGCGGTTGCCGGGGCCGGTGACTGCACGTCCCCGGCGGCCGTTGTCGATCAGGGCATCCACCGCTTCCTGCAGCATGCGTTTTTCGTTGCGCACGATGATATCCGGGGTGCCCAGTTCCAGCATCCTCTTGAGACGGTTGTTCCGGTTGATGACGCGGCGGTAAAGATCGTTCAGGTCGGAAGTGGCAAACCGGCCGCCGTCCAATTGGACCATAGGACGCAGATCCGGCGGGATGACGGGGATCACGTCCATGATCATCCATTCCGGCTTGTTATTGCTCAGGCGGAAAGCTTCCACAACCTCAAGCCGTTTGACGGCGTGGGAACGCTTCTGACCTTCGGTCTCCTTATCGCGTTCTTTTTCGATCAGTTCGGCGATCTCTTTTTTCAGGTCGATGCTCAGCTGTTCCAGATCCAGTTCCAGCAGCATTTCCTTGACGGCTTCTGCGCCGATGCCGGCGCGGAAGGAACCCCTCTCTTCAGGGGAAAGCTGCATGATCTGGCGGTATTTGCCGTCAGTGATCAGATCGTTCTTCTGGACCTTGGTCGCCCCGGTATTGCCGGCATCCAGCACGATATAGGACGCGAAATACAGGACTTTTTCCAGCGTACGGGGGGATATATCCAGGATCATGCCCATCCGGCTGGGGATCCCTTTAAAATACCAGATATGGCTCACCGGAGCGGCCAGGGCGATATGGCCCATACGTTCGCGGCGGACCTTGGCGCGGGTGATCTGCACGCCGCACTTGTCACAGACCTTTTCCTTGTCCTTGAACTGGATCCTCTTGTACTTGCCGCAGTTGCATTCCCAGTCCTTGGTGGGTCCAAAGATACGTTCGCAGAAAAGACCGTCGCGTTCCGGTTTCAGCGTCCGGTAGTTGATGGTCTCAGGCTTGTTTACCTCACCGTAGGACCATGCCAAGATTTGTTCAGGCGAAGCCATGCCGATCTGTATGGAATCAAGAGTTGTGGTTTCCAGCATGTTTTATCTCCCTTCGCATCCGGTAAGCATCATTCGATGTCGTCACCAAGCTCAAAGCTGTCCAGATCATCCAGATCATCCAGGGCGATATCGTCGTTGAGATCCAGGTCGCTGTCGTCGGGTTCTTCAATTTCTTCGCCTTCCCCGGCGCTTTCCTCAGGCATCAGGTCTTCGGGTTCGGTATCCCTTCCGGCGGGCAGGCTGGGCGTGGTATCGTCTTCGTCGTCGTCCAGTTCCTTGATCTCGATCTCGTTCTTCTCGGCATCCAGCACGCGAATATCCAGGCCAAGGCTCTGCAGTTCCTTGATCAGCACCTTAAAGGACTCCGGAATGCCGGGGGTCGGGATGTTCTTGCCCTTGACGATCGCTTCGTACGCTTTCACTCGGCCGTAGACATCGTCGCTCTTCACCGTCAGGATCTCCTGCAGGGTATTGGCGGCGCCGTAGGCTTCCAGCGCCCAGACTTCCATTTCACCGAAGCGCTGGCCGCCGAACTGGGCCTTGCCGCCCAGGGGCTGCTGGGTCACCAGGGAATAGGGGCCGGTGGAACGGGCATGCATCTTGTCGTCCACCAGATGGTGCAGTTTCAGGAAGTACATGATGCCGACGGTCACCGGGTTCTCAAAAGCGTCGCCGGTGCGGCCGTCGTACAGGATCGTCTTGC
>JAFWWK010000193.1 GCA_017523615.1 Clostridia bacterium | reverse complement strand
TAACAAACTGTCCCAGTTCTCTTCCCTGCATGACCACTTCTTCGAGCCCTTCCATACAGCCGATAATATCCTGATCCATTATCTTTCTTAAGAGATTACTGAAGACGATTGTATCTACCGCTCCCAGTACGTTAAGTACCATGTCGTATGTAAGGGTCTTGCCATAGTGGAAGGCTATACACTGATCCAGTATGCTTAAGGCATCTCTCATGGCGCCGTCCGCAACTTTTGCTATGTATCTCAGAGCTCTCGGCTCCACGTCTATATTCTCGATAGCCGTCAGTTCTTCCAATCTGTCCGTAATAGTGTCTACCGATATTCTCTTGAAATCATATCTCTGACATCTTGAGAGTATGGTTATGGGCACTTTCTGAGGATCGGTTGTGGCAAGGATAAAGATACAATATGACGGTGGCTCTTCAAGTGTCTTAAGAAGCGCATTGAAAGCTCCCGCTGACAACATATGAACCTCGTCGATGATATATACCTTATATTTGCCGAACTGCGGCGGGTAATCCACCTTCTCCAGAAGGTCCCTGATCTCCTCCACGCGGCTGTTGGAGGCCGCGTCCATCTCGTATACGTCCAGGGACTGGTCCGCCAGGATGGTCCTGCAGCTTTCGCATTCCCCGCAGGGATCCCCGTCCCGGGGGGCAAGGCAGTTGATGGCCCGGGCCATGATCTTTGCCGCGCTGGTCTTGCCGGTGCCCCGGCTGCCGCAGAAAAGATAAGCGTGGGCTACGCGCCCGGTCTTTACCTGATTGCGCAGGGTCTTCCGGACGGCCTCCTGGCCCACCATCTCCGAAAATGTCTTCGGCCGCCATACCCGGTACAGCGCCTGATACGTCTTATCCATACAGTGTCATTCCCCCCGCAGGGCAGAGCGTGTGCCCTGGCACAAAAGCATCATGCCGGCGTAAATGCCCGCTTCCGCCAGGCAGCTGAACGCCGAGAATACGATCCGCACGACGCCGCCCCCGGACATGACCTCAAAAAGCGTCCGCCCGAGGATCATCCCGGCGGTCAGGGCCGACACAAAGGAGCAGGCGGTAAAGACCCCGGTGGAAGGCAGCTTCCCCACAGTCATGTCCCCCAGGCGGCGCAGCATTTGCCGGAACAGCAGGAAGGACACCCCCTCCAGGGCGTTGCAAACAAGGGACAGGATGATAAACGGCAGCAAGCGCCAGATCTGCTCCGCGTCCTCCTTCTTCATTTCCATTTCGGCCAGCTGTTCATCCGTCAGCCCCCAAAGGACGCTGTACATGCTGAAATACGTCACGGCCAGCATAAAGACCGTCACCACCAGTACCAGTCCCAGCGCCATGGAAGCCGCGGCGGCTTTTTTGAATTTTTCCGCGGATCCGGAGGCCTTCAGCTGCCAGATAAAGAACACCGCCGCCAGGCTGGCGCCAAGATACGCCAAATCAAACACCAGGCTGATCGTGCCGACGATCGCCGTCCCGGATGTTGCGCTCTGCAGGGATGAAAACATTGTCAGTCCGCAGGAAAACGCCAGGCACATCACCAAAGCCGACAGCCAGGGACTTTTGCGGAACCCTTCCGCCGCCATACGCGGATTGACCAGCACGGACATCGTTTTTTTCATGGCCTTCTCCTTAAAATGCTCGTCCTTCTTTCTTCTTATTTTACCATAGCCGCCGCTCCGTGACAAGGAACGATATCGCGGTCTTTTTCGCCGGCGGCGAGGTCTCCGCTGCCGTTTTCCGGCCTTTCGGCCGGTCTTCGACCTTTTTTTGCAAAACAGAAGTTTTTTTGCAAAAGGGATGTAACAAATGCTCCACACAAATTCCATATGTCGAAAATCATTGTTTATTTGACAAAGTGCGCCGCAGGCATTAAACTTACAATTGCAATCGTATGATTGCCCGCAGTACCGATACCATGAAAATCCTGAGATCATAAGGAGGGTTTTGAATGAAACGTTTTTCCGGCAAGCTGCTGCTTATATTGGCCGCTGTCCTCATGCTTAGCGTCCTTGGTGCCGCGGCTGAGGTAGTGGTGGTTGACGATCCCCATACGGATCTGACCATCATCACCTACCCCAGCTGTTTCACCCCAGGTTCCGCTATCTGCAATGTATGCGGCAAATCCGTCACCCTGCCCGCGTACGGCTACCACATCGGCGATACCAAGGTCAGATACGAAAATCTCTTCCCCTCCACCTGCGTTGCCGCCGGCTCCAGGGACGTAGTCACCTACTGCGATCACTGCAAAGGCGTGATCACCAGGTACACCGAGTCCCTGCCCCTTGCGGACCACACCTGGCCTTCCTCCTGGACCGTGGTCATCGTACCCACCTGCACCACAACCGGCCTTCGGGTGAAGGACTGCACCGTGTGCGGCACGCGCCTCGCCAGCGAAGAGATCCCCGCCACCGGCCATGCCTGGGGCTCCTGGATCACCATCGCCCCCACCTGCACCACCGAAGGCTATCAGTACCGTGTGTGCGCCAACGATCCGTCCCATACCGAGCGGACGGCTGAGACCCCGGCCCTGGGCCACAACTGGGGCGATTACGTGCTGACCACGGCCCCCACCTGCACAACCCCCGGCATCGAGACCTCCACCTGCAAGCGGTGCGGCGAAACGCGCACCCGCTCCGTCCCGGCCATCGGCCATATGTGGGATGCCGGCGAGGTGGTCACCTCCCCCACCTGCACCACTCCCGGCGTCAAGGTCTACACCTGCCTGAACGACCCCAGCCATACCAAGACCGAATCCATCCCCAAGCTGGGCCACTCCTGGACCAAGTGGGATATTGACCCCGCGCCTACCTGCACCGAAAAGGGCCGCCGCCGCCACGTCTGCACCGTCTGCGGCAAGGACTATACCGAAACCATCCAGCCTCTCGGCCACAGCTGGGGCCCCTGGACCCTGGTGAGGGAAGCCACTCCCCAGAAGCCCGGCCTGGAGCAGCGCACCTGCCTGCGCTGCGGCGCGAAGGAACAGCGTCAGATCCCCTATGACGGCGACGACAACACCAACAAAGGCAACGGAGCGACCATGTGCGTCTTCGGCCCCCGCCTGAAGGACGTGGGCAGCTACCTGTCCCCCACCAGCAGCGCCTGGTACATGTTCACTCCCTTTGACGCCTCTATCGAAGGCCGCCAGACCTATGAGCTGGTGGTGGACGATTCCTACATCGTCGGCACTGCCACCATCACCGTGGAAAACGGCACCATCAGCCTGACCTACGATCTGAACACCACCAGCCTCCAGGTGGATCTGGAATTCTTCACCTTCCTGCCCGATATGCATGTGCTCAGCCAGTACGAGCCCGAGGACCTGAAGCCCATCTGCGGCATGGAACCCGGCGTACCCTACAGCATCGACGTACGCTTCGGTGGGGACACCAACCTGGTCCTGTATTTCTGCTCCAGGGTCACCTATACCTATGACCCCGTCGGCATGAGCCCCCTCAATTATTTCTCCACTTACCATCAGGCGTTGCTGAACAACATGTTCAGGATCATGGACCAGTAAGCCCCTGATCGCCTCTTCCGGGAAAGGGCAAGCCCCTTTCCCGGTTTTTTATTTCCCGCCGCGCCCGCGCGGGCCCGGCCCTGCGCCAAATTGTTCACAGATTATTCATCTTTTCAGGGAACCGCCGAAATCACCCGTACGTATATACCAATGGAAGGCCGTCAGAGCTTTCCTAAGATATATCGAAAGGATCTGAATGCAATGAAAAAGATGATCTGTGTATTTGCCGCTCTTGCCTTGTCTCTGGCCCTGTTCGTCGGCGCGTCCGCGGACGGAATGATGGGCGGCTGGCAGGTGTGCGAAAACCCTGCAGTCACCGAGGAGGCCCAAGCCGTTCTGGACAAAGCCCTGGAAGGCTTCGTGGGCAGCAAAGTGGAGCCCGTAGCCCTGCTTGCGACCCAGGTAGTGGCCGGGACCAACTATTGCTTCCTGTGCAAAGTGACCCCGGTGGTGCCCAACGCACAGAGCGCCTGGAGCCTGGTGTATGTGTACCGCGCGCTTGACGGCTCCGCCAGGATCCTTGAATTCCAGGATGTGACCCTTGGACTGAGCGCTGCCGAATAACGGAAAAGCGCGCGTCCTTTGGACGGCCGGACAAAGAAAACGTCTTCTTCCGGAAACGGAAGGAGGCGTTTCTTTTTTGTGTTGACACAGCGTGCCGAAAATATGATAATGGAACCATGGACCCGGCACGGCGTTCGCTCCCTTGAGGCGCGGAATGCCCGTCCGGCTGATCACGGATAAAACACATCAAAAGCTTTTAGGAGGGATCACCATGAACGATCTGCAGTCCGGAGCGGAAGGCCTTAAGCTCCTGTACGAAAAATTCATGACCGCGTGCGGCGCCTTTGAGGAAGAGAAAAAGTGGGATCGGGATCAGAACGGGGAAATGGATGCGTATTATTTCCACGATATCATGTGCGTCTTCATCCACCTGATCTCCGCTGACGGCGTTTTTTCGCCCGAGGAAGCCGATTTTGTCAACCAAATCTTCGGCTTTGGTTACACCGCGGAAGAACTGGCGGAACTGTACCGCGTCCAGGGCGAAGACATCGAGAACCTGCTGAAGTATATCCCGTTGGACTATGGGAAGCTGAAAACGATCAGCGGCGATCTGGCGGAGCTGTATAAAGATCTGCTTCTCCGGGCTTGCGACGCCCTTGCTGTCAGCGACGGCAGCGTGCACAAAAACGAGCAGAAGTACATTGACAGCCTGAAGGCGAGCCTGGTGTGATCCTTTTTTCGCCCTTTGGGAAATCGCAAAAAAGCACGGCAGGGATCAGCGTGATCCCGGCCGTGCTTTTTTGCGATAAGTATCAGATCACGATATCCCCCGGACGGAAGCCCGGCGGAAGCTCCTCCTCCTCAAGGAAGGTAAAGGCCGGGTCCTCCAGGACCGGCAGGAACGCCGCAAAAGGGATCCTGCCGAATTCCATGCCCCAGGAGGAAGCGCCGAACCAACCGCCCTCCTGGGCTTTCTGATGGGCGTCCCTGGCGAATTTGGTGCGGTTGGAACAGTCATGCACTGTGATGGGCCACTTTTCCTCCGCCGCGATACGCATCAAACGCAGCGTACACTCCCTGGAAAAGACGGGGCTCAGGTAGCCAAAGCGGGTCATGTACATGTTTTCGCCCTCGTAACAGGGCAGATTATTTTCGTTGAGGTGCAGCTCCGCGCAGTTCATGAATGAGATGCCGGAGGACAAAATGCGGTCCTTCTTTGCAAGGAACGCCTCCATAAGCCCCGGGGTCATGGGCGTTTCGATCCCCACCCGGGGGATCATTTCCGCCGCCATGGCCATGTTTTCGATCACCCGGTCCGCGCACATGGAAGCCCCCAGGTTAAAGCGCAGCTCGTCCAGTCCGGCGTCGGCAAGGGCCTTCAGGTTTTCCCGGGAGCACAGCGTTCCGTTGGTGTACATGTGCTGGTACACCCCCGCGTCATGGAACCGGCGGATGATCTCCGGGTACTTTTCGATCTCCATGAAAGGCTCCAGGTATACATAGGCCACCCCGGAGGGCTTTTTTCCTATGGCAAAAAGCATGTCCAGATCCTCGGCGCAGTACTTGCAGCCGCCGATCTCCCACATATCCTCCCCCACGGGCATCTGCTCGTCCAGACAGCCGTGATCGTAGCAGAAGGGGCAGTTCAGGTTGCAGCGGTTGGTCCGCCGCACGGCGCTCAGGCCGGTTCCCTTCAGGCAGGAAAGGCATCCCCGGGGAAAGCGGCTGTCCTCGCCCACGTAATACGTCATCCCGTCCAGGCTTTTGAGCCCCGGGATCAGGTCCATCAGGTCCTTCTGGCGCTTTTCCTCCGCCCGTTCGATCTGGCGGAGCACCGCATAAGCGATCTCCGTCTGCTTGGGGCCCAGGAGTTCGTCCTCCTCCAGCGCCGCAAAGAACCGGAACCACATCAGTGCGTCGCGCTTGGATATCTTCATCTGCTCCGCCTCCGTTCAGTCATATACCCTGCGCATCAGGGCCGCGCCGTGATCCTTCAGCCATTTCAGCCTGCGCCGGTAATCGGGCATCACGCTTTCCACCCGGGCCCAGAACCGGGCCGAATGGTTCATTTCCAGCCGGTGGCACAGTTCGTGCACCACCACATAATCCCGGATCTCCTCCGGGCAGAGCATCAAAAGGCAGTTGAAATTCAGGTTCCCACACTGGGAACAGCTTCCCCAGCGCGTCTTCTGGCATCGAATGGAGATCCTGCCATACCTGACGCCGATTTTCCCGGCCCAGGCAGCGGCCCGGGCCGGCAGGTCCTTCAACGCCATTTCCCCCAGGCGGCGCAGCTGGACGCCGTCCAGCTGCGTTTCACCCTCCGCGGCGGCAGCCCGCCGCTTCGCTTCCGCCGCCTTTTTGACGATCCAGTCTCTTTTTTCCTCCAGGATGCGCCGGATTTCGGCGTCCGGTATGCCCATGGGGCCCCGGAAGGTCACGTTCCCATCCCTGTCCACCCCGATGGCGCAGGTGGTCCTTTGGGTCCGGACCACCCGGACCTCCAATTCTCCGAACAGCATTTATCCTCAGTCTCCGCAGTCGTTTTTCGAGCCGCGCCGGCTCCTTCCCCAAAAAAAGGGCCCGGCGTCAGGATCCCCTCGCCGGGCGGCGGTAGCCAAATAATACTTCCCGGGTCACCCCTGCGCCCCGGCTTCCGCGGCCTTCTTCGCTTCCTCCCGCGCCCTGACCCTTTCGGCGCATTCGCGGATGCGGTCGAAGGTCTCAACGCTCAGGTCGTGCTCCAGCCTGCAGGCGTCCTCACGGGCATTTTTTTCGTCCACACCCAGATAGGTGAGGAGGTAAGTCAGGACCTTGTGGCGTTCATAGATCCTGGCGGCGATCTCATACCCCTTGTCCGTCAGGGTAATGGCCCCGTCCTGGGCCTTGTTGATATACCCGTTTTCGGCAAGGCGCTTGGTGGCATAGCTTACCGAAGGCTTGGTCACATTCAGTTCCCCGGCGATATCGATGGAGCGGATGTAACCGTGCTGCTCCTGCATCATCAGCATGGCCTCAAGGTAATCCTCGGCCGATCTCATGATCTTCATTGTCCGTACCTGCCTTTCTCTGGCCATATCATAACACAGCGCCGAAAAAAAAGCAACGGATGTTCAGTATGTCATATTCGTTTTATATTTTTTATAAATTTTGCCCCAAAAAAGGCATATTATTGACGTTTCCGGCGCCGTCCGGGTATAATGAACAGGTTTTCGGGCTCATCGCCCGCCATCCTTTGCTATTTCGGAGGCTGATCAAATGCTCTGGTTCCTGTCCGCCGTATTTTTCCTGTTTGTCCTCTCCGGGGCCGCCCTTTGCCGCCACGCCCTGTACGGCCGCAGGCAGACCGTGCCGGAATCCGTAGCATGGGCAAATGAGCACGTGCCCTTCCTTCCGGACATCGGCGCCCTGGAACCCGTGGACCTGACCGGCGCGGAAGATCATCCCCTGCACGGCTATTTCCTGCGCTGCGGCAGGGACGCGAAGGGCTGTGTCATCATCACCCATGGCTACACCGACACCCATATCGGTGCCCTGAAATACGCCAAAGTCTACCTGGACATGGGCTACGACTGCCTGGTCTATGACCTGCGCGGCCACGGGGACAATCCCCGGGAGGCGTGCACCTATTCTGTCCGGGAAAGCGCCGACCTGGAGGCGATCATCCGCTTCGTCCGTGAACGGACCTCCGTCGTCGGCCTGCACGGGGAGTCCCTGGGGGCTGCCACCACCGCCGCGGTGATGAAATACCGCCCCAACGTGGCTTTCGCCGTGTGCGACTGCGGTTTCTGCGACATCATCCCGGTCTTCAAAAACGCCATGAAGGCAATCCATGTTCCCGCCTTTTTCGTCCACGCGGCCTCCCTGTTCTCCTGGCTGTTCCACGGCGTTTCCTTTGAGGAGATGCGCCCCCTTGACGCCCTCGGTCCCGAAGTCCGGGTCCCCATGCTGTTCATCCACGGGGAAAACGACACGTTCATATCCCCGGAGCACAGCCGCAGGATGCACCTGACAGTGCCACACAGCCGCATGGCCCTGATCCCCGGCGCCGGGCACGCCGCCTCCGTCCTGACGGATTTCGACGGCTACGCACGCGTCGTCAGGGAATTCGTCGCTGATATTGAAAATAACGCTGACTGATACCTGGGGGGAGACGTTGGGGGCTTCTTCAGCCCCCAAACCCCCGAACCAGGGAGTATCCTCCCTGGACATACGATCTTTTTCTCGCACACCCGTTTCCGGCATTTCCTTACAGGCGAACGCTGTATATCATTTGCGGTCTGCCCCATCGTCAAACCGGGGTGCGGGGGTAAAAACCCCTGCCGCGGGGTTTGGGACCGCGCAGGCCCCGAAACATCATTTCCACCGCAGGATCTCCCAGCCCCCCTGCTCAGCTTCCCGCTTCAGCTTTCTCCGGGGATTGACGGCATGGGCCCTGCCGCACATGCGGAGCAGAAAAACGTCCCCCGCGGAATCCCCATAGGCGTCTGAGGCTGCCATGTCCGGCCGCCCGTCCTTTGGAAGGCTTTCCAGCCATTCACGCACCCGTTTTTCCTTTTCCCGTCCCCGGCAGTTGGGGCCCACGGCGCCGGCGGGCGACACCGTCGTGCAGATCAGTTCGTCCGCCCCCAGGGCGGCGGCCACATACCGCATATAGTCCCGGGTGGAGGCGCTGACCAGCACCATCGCCCGGCCTTCGTTTTTCAGCGTGTCCCAGGTCCTTTTCCCCTCGGGAAACAAATGCGGGATCAGCTCTTCTTCGGCGAAATCCCGGCACAGCTTTTCCCTTTCGGCAGAGGGCAGCTTCTGTTCGAACCGCAGTGCCCGGGTCTTGACGGCATCCATCCCCTCCGCGCCGATCTTTCCCAAAAAGGCGTGCAGCGCGATCCCCGCCCATTCCTGGAAGGGCAGCGCGCCCCGGCGGCGGGCAAACAACAGAAAGGAAACGATGCTGTCCCCGGGGATCAGGGTACCGTCAAAATCAAAAAAAGCCGCGCGCCTCCGATCATCCCTCATGGTCCGTCATCCTCACGCGGGTCACCTCGCCGCAGTTAACGGCAAGCACGTTTCCGTCCACGTCCCGCAGGACCAGCCGGAACTCCCCGTCCACGTCCAGCGCTTTTCCACGGATCTCCCGGCTGCCCATGGCCACCGTCACGTCTTTCCCCCGCAGGTACTGGTGCGCCCGGTAAAAATCAAGCGCCGCCCCTCGGTCCTTCAGGAAGGCGTCCATGCGCAGGAGCACCGCCCTCAGCAGGTCCTTCCATTCCAGATCAGCCCGCCCGAGAGCGCCGGCCGGGCCGGCTTCGGGGGGATATCCGCCCTCCGGCGGCATCATGTTGATGCCCACGCCGCAGATCACCGCTCCGTCCACATATTCGCACAGGATGCCGCAGACCTTCCTGTTCCTGTACCAGATGTCGTTGACCCATTTGACCATGGCGCCCTCAAAGCCCAGGTCCCAAAGGGCGGCGCACACCGCCGCCGCGGCCGGAGCGGTGACGCCCATGGCCTCGACGGGGGATGCGCATGTGAGGTACAGGCTGAAATACAGCCCGCCCCCCGGCGAAAGGAAGCTCCGTCCCAGCCGTCCCCGGCCCGCTGTCTGGCATCCCGCCGCAAGGCATACGCCGTGTTTCAGGCCGCCGTGAACGCCCTGAAGCGCTTCCCCCCGGTGCCAGGCCTTCAGCCTGGTATTGGTGGAATCGGTCACGGGAAGATAAAAAACTTCATAGGGCACATCCGAAAGGCGGACGCTGACCGCGTCCGCCTTTTCTGCCGTCATTCTTTCATGGCGGCGCACAGCGCGTCCGCCAGGGCCTCCAGTGCGGCGGCGTCCTTCTCGTGGGCGGCGGAGCGCAGCGTCACCGTCTCCCCCACCGTCTCCAGGGCCTGTCCCTCCAGGATGGCCTTCATCGTCTTGGCCGCGCTGGGCGCCCAGGAGCCGTTCTCCACATAAGCGACGCGGTGATTCTTGAAGTCGTGGGCCTTCAGGTCGTGGAGGAAGTCCTCCATCGCGACGAACACGCCGGCGTTGTAACTGGCGGAGGCCAGCACGGCGGCCTTGCAGCGGAAGGCCTCCGACACCAGGAAGGACTTGTCCTGGGCGGAAATGTCATAGAGCTTCACGCCTTTCACGCCCCGTTCCGACAGCATGGACGCCAGGCGCTCCATGGCGTTCATGGTGCCGCCGTAGATGGACGCGCAGAAGATCACCAGCCCCTCCTCGCCTTCCCAGCGGCTCCACAGGTCATATTTTCCCAAAAGCTTATCCAGGTCCTGCCGCCAGATGGGGCCGTGCAGCGGGCAGATCATCCGGATGTCCAGTTTGGCGGCCTTTTTCATAAGGTTCTGCACCTGGACGCCGTATTTGCCGACGATGTTGGCGTAATACCGGCGCATCTCGCCGAAATCCGGCTTATCCTCGTCGGCGTACAGATCCCCGTTCAAGGCACCGAAGGTGCCGAAAGCGTCGGCGGAAAAGAGGGTGCCCTCCGTTTCGTCATAGGTCACCATCACCTCCGGCCAATGGACCATAGGCGCGGTGTAAAAAGCCAGGGTATGCTTCCCCAGGCACAGCTTTTCCCCTTCCTTGACCATGCGGATCCTGCCGAGCGGCGCGCCGTCAAAAAACTGGCCGATCATCTTCGCCGCGCCGGCGGTGCAGATCACCTGCGCCTGAGGGTACTTTTCCATCACGGCAAGGACCGTGGCGCCGTGGTCCGGCTCCATATGGTTTACGATCAGGTAGTCGAGGGACCTGCCCTTCAGGACGTGGGCGACGTTCTCCATGAACACGCCCTCCACGCTGCGGTCGCAGGTATCAAGCAGGGCCGTTTTTTCGTCCAGAAGGAGATAGCTGTTATAGGAGACCCCCATCGGGATCGGGTATACGTTTTCAAACAGGTTCAGCCGCCTGTCGCTGGCGCCGACATAATAAAGGTCTTCCCTGATCATTCTGGCGTTATGCATGTCAAATGCTCCTTTCACCGGAAAAAACATCATTCCATTGTCCTGGCCGCCGCGCTCATGGCGTCCATTGGCATTATACCAGATAAACGACAAAAGCGAAAGCATCCGGAGCGATTCATTTCGGCGGGATCAAAATGTGAAATTCGGAAATTTTTTTACCAAATCTATAGAAAAACGCTTGACATCCCGCTTTTCATCTGCTATACTTAAGCCGTAAAGAGGAAGGGAAAAGAAACCGGGCACAGGGATCAAGGGTGTCGACAAGACGGCCCGGGAAACCATCCGAATTTGAAGGAAAAGGAGGCGGTGCCATTGGATCAGGAAACTCTGGTAACATTTTTCAAGGCCGCCCGCCTTGGACCGAAAGCGTAAAAGGCATCATTCATCAACCGCGATATCGATTCAGCGGAAACACCTTCCGAGAAGGTACATGACCATGCAATAAGGAAGGCGGGCGGCGGATCTTCAACGGACAACCGGAGAAGATAAGGGATCGGACAGATAGGAAAAAGCAGTTCCAGTCTGTGATCCGCTTTCAGGAAGCGGCGAAGGCAGGGAACGGCAGTGATCCCCTACGAAGAGACACTGACCGCAGACCCAAAGACCCGGCAGTCAACGATAGATGGACTTGGTATCGTATCGATAAAAACCCAGTGATTATCTGTATGGACCGCAACGTAAGTTCTTCAACATCGATTGCCTCGAACCTTCCATGAAAGTAACCAATGAAAGCGAAGCCCGACAACAGAATATAAAAATGTCCCGCCGGTATAATGCCGGCGGGTTTTTTGCGTTCCGCTCCATAACAGTTCGTCGGCTCTGTTTCCGGCACGCGGCGGACATCGCCCATTCCGGCGCTGGCCCGCTCCTGCCTTGACGCGTTTTATGGGGCGGGGCTATAATAGCGCATATCCAAAGGGAGGGACCGTATATGCCGTTGAGCCAAGAAGATAAACAATTGATCGAAACCGCCGGAAATATCATCGGGGAAAACTATGACAGCGTCAATTGGCTGCATACCGTAGGCGCCGCAGTCAGGGCCAGGAACGGAAAAGTGTACGTGGGGGTAAACTGCGACAGTGTAAGTCATGGAGCCTGTGCGGAAGTGATCGCCATCGGCAGCGCCATTACTGCGGGGGAACGTGAATTTGACACGATCGTGGCTGTCTTGGGCGGCAAAACCGGAAAAATACTTCCTCCCTGCGGCAACTGCAGGCAGATGATGTACCTTTATGATAAAAACATGAATGTGATCGTCAGCGAAAACACAAAGGTGAATGTTTTGGAGTTGTTGAAATACCCGTGTGAGTGACGGCACCGAAGGACCGTATCAGAAAACGGTATCAATCATTTTCCTTCGTTCTCTTCTCTTTGTCCAGCGCCGCCTTCACCGCGGCGGGCCAGTCGGTCTGGATAATGTCAAAGCCCATGTCCTTCAATTTCAGCCATCCCTCTTCCGGAGAGCGTTCGATGCTCGCGTCGTCGTCCAGGCCGGCGTACAGCCGATCCCTCGGGCCATCCCCCAGCCGGATGGCGTTCACCCATGCCAGCAGCCCCCTGTCGTGCACCCGGCGGACCGCGCCGGGGCCGAACAGCGGGCTTTTCTCGTCAAAAGCGATCATCTCCGCCGCTTCAAGCCGAAGGCCCTTCACCCGAAGCGCGGCTTCCACGTCCTCCTCGGTATAACAGATGGCCATAAAGGGGTACTTCACCGGATGGGCGGCGAGGAATTCCATGGCGGCCCGCCCCTTTGCGACCGGCGCTTTCATAAGGCATACTTCCTCCGCCCCGGGCACGCCGTCCAAAGCTTTGACCACCCGGTCCGCCCAATCCCAGGCACGGTCGATGTTCAATACCGCGCCTTCCCTTACGGCGAGGGCCAGCGCCTCCTCAAACCGGGGCACCCGGGAGCGGACAGGCTGCTCGTAGGCGTTAAGGGGCGCCATGGACAAAAGCTTTTCCTCCGTCATGGCGAATATATCGCCCTTTTCCCCGAACACTTTTCCCTCGCTCCCGTCGTGGAAGCACCAGAGGGACCCGTCCCGGCAGGGGACTGCATCGGTCTCCAGCACGTCCGCCCCCTGCAAAAGCGCGTTCCTGAAGGCCCGCAGGGTATTCTGGATCACGTTCCCGCCCCAGGCGCCCCGGTGGGACGCGATGAGGCATCCTTTTTCCGCCGCTTTTTTCCTCAGCAGACTTTCCATACTTTCTCCCGTGAAAAGCCCGGACCGCGAAGGGTCCGGGCGTTGTTCGGATAAAACAATACCGGCGTCAGGCAGTCTTCTTTGCTTCTTCCTTCCCGCCGCCCAGCTTCGCCCTTATGGCAGCGATGCGCCTGCGGCGCTTTTCCCTGCGCTGGAGCCTTTCGGCCAGGTCCCGGGCGCCGACGCCGTAGACCAGGTACAGGATGATGCCGGAGACGATCATAATGAACACCGTCGACGCGCACCGCCGGCCGGTGGCGTTGCGGTTGAAGCCGTTGCGGCCTTCTTCGTCGGTCATGGACTGAATGACCATGGCGTAGGTGGTGCCGCTGCCGGAATGGAAGGTGGCGCCCATGTCGTATTCGGTGAACAGCGAATTGAAGTTCAGCGCGAACACCGCCAGGACACTGGGCAGAACGATCGGCAGCTTCACCCTGAGGAACGTCACCAGCTGGCTGGCCCCCAGGTTTCTGGCCGCGTCCTCCAGTTCGTCGTCAATGGCATAGAACGCCGCCTTGATCATGCGCAAAGCAAACGGCAGCTTCACCACCGTGTAGGCAATGATAATCAGGAGTCTCACATTCTGCTGGTAGTACAGGTTCTGGGAGAACACATACCACACGTTGCCGTTGAAATAGATGCGGTATGAATAGCAGATCAGGATGGTGGGCAGCAGCCAGGGAAACAGGAGGCATGCTTCGACGGCCCTGGAACGTTTCTTGTTTTTGTTCTTAAAGATATAGTTGACCGCCACCACCACAATCACACAGGCCAGGGCCGCAGCCGCAGCCGACATAATGAAGCTCAGCTGGATGCCGCCAAGGGTCTTATCGTTGGAGAACATGCCCGAGATGGCGTCCTCCACCACCTTCACCTTGCCGTTGGACCGGGTATAGCTGTAGTTCTCCGTCCCGAAGTAATTGATAAAAGTAAAGCCTTTCAGGACCTTGGCCTGGATGGCCTGCCAGTTCTGGAAGGAGAACAGCACAATCATCACCACGGGGGTCATGTAGATGAGGAAGAGCACATAGGCGTAGATGTGGGCCAGCGCGTTGACCCACGGATTGCGGATCTTCTGCTTGACCAGCTTGGCTTTGGTCTTGGATACCGACAGGTAATGTCCCTTGCGCTCGTAATGGTTAAGGACTGTCAGCAGGGCGATGGTGAATATGGCCAGGATCACGCTCAGCAGAGCCGCCCTGGCCTGGGGGGCGAATTCGCCGCCGGACACGCCTGCCAGACGGACGATCTCCGGGTTGATGGAGTTATAACCCAGCAGCGTCGGCGCGCTCATGGCGCACAGGCCGGTGATGAAGGTCATGACCGTCAGGGAAAACAGCGTGGGCAGCAGGGTGGGCATGACCACCTGCCAAAGCACCCTGAAGGGCCTCGCCCCAAGGTTGCGCGCCGCCTCCACGGTGTTGTAGTCGATGCCGCGGATGGCGTTGCGCAGAAACAGCATGTGATTGGACGTGCAGGCGAAGGTCATCGTAAAGAGCACGGCGCTGAAACCGGAAAACCACTGCTTGTTCATCATCGGGAACTGCTGCGCCAGCCAGCTGGTGACGATGCCGTCGTTGTCGTACAGGAACTGATAGCCCGTGACCAGCGCCACGCCGGAATAGATCAGGGTGGTCATGTAACCCATCCGCAGGATCTTCGCGCCTTTGATGTCGAAATACTCCGTCAAAAGCACGATGCTGATGCCCACCAGGTTCACCGTAATCACCAGGCACAGGGCCAGCTTGACGCTGTTCCATACAAAGGACGGCATGGAGCCCGCAAAGAAGAACCGGATGACCGCCAGCGGATCGGTATTGCCGGCGGCGTCCTTTGTGGTAAACACGCTGGTCAGGGTATTGAAGCAGGGAATGACCATGAACCCCAGGAACAAATAGACGAACAACACCCCGCCGAATACCTTCCACAGTGTATCAAGCCCCAGTTTATTCTGCCCCGGGCCGGAGCGCTTCAACGTGTTCTGCATACGCCCCTCCTTCAGGCCTCGTAGGACATCAGGTCCGCCGGGTGGATCCCCACGTCCACTTCCTGTCCTTCGTAATAGATATTGATGCCGTCGTTCTTTTCAATCACCTTGAGCACCTGGCCCATGCAGTCGATGTAATACTTGATATACAGCCCGTAGTATTCCATGGACCGGATGACACCCTTAAGCCGGCACTCGCCCTCCCGCGCCGGATGGTTGACCACCACCCGCTCCAGGCGGATGAAGTGATGCCTGCCTTCATCCAGGCCCATTTTCCGCATAATCCCCGCCTCCACGGGATTGATGTCGCCGATAAAATTGGCCACAAACTCGCTGGCGGAGTGATTGTACACCTCGTTGGGGGTGCCGATCTGCTCGATGTATCCCTTGTTGAACACCGCGATCCGGTCCGAAAGCGTCAGGGCTTCCTCCTGGTCGTGGGTCACGTAGATGCAGGTGATGCCGAAATCGCGCTGCATCTTTTTAAGCTCGTTGCGCAGCTGCACCCTCAGCTTGGCGTCCAGGTTGCTCAGCGGCTCGTCCATGCAGATGATGGCGGGCTCAGTCACCAGGGCGCGGG
>JAFWWK010000192.1 GCA_017523615.1 Clostridia bacterium | reverse complement strand
GGGCGGTCCCGGCATGCGCGAGATGCTCAACCCCACCTCCGCCATCTGCGGCATGGGCCTGGGCGAAAGCGTAGCCCTGATCACCGACGGCCGGTTCTCCGGCGCCACCCGCGGCGCTTCCATCGGCCACGTCAGCCCCGAAGCGGCCGCCGGCGGCAACATCGCCCTGGTCCGTGAGGGCGACATCATCTCCATCGACATCCCCAAGTGCGCGATCCGCCTGGAGGTGTCCGACGAGGAACTGGCCGAGCGCAGGAAAGCATGGGTCTGCCCAGAGGCGAAGATCAAGACGGGCTATCTTGCCCGCTACGCCAAACTGGTGTCCTCCGCCGACCGCGGCGCCGTTCTGGAATAAACCGGGCCAAGCCCGATGAATCCCGGAGGATCATATGCACACACTGGCTTCCCGTCTTCTGCTGTACGCGTCCGGCGATCCGGATTCCGTCCTGAATACCCTCGCCCGCCTGTCGGAGCGCGTGTCCCTTCCCCCGTCCGCCGTCCCCGGCGCGGAGGAGGAAAGCGCGGCTTCGGACATCTTCCGGACCCGCCCGGATTATGACTGGATCCTTACCTATCGGCTGACGGCCAAACGGATCCTTTCCCTGGAGGAAACATACCGTATCTCGGGCAACCTCTGGCAGGCGTACCTGGCCTTTCACCTGGCCACCGACGACAACCCTTTCACCCGGGCCTGCGCCCTGGGCCTTGGGCCCAGTTCCCTCAGGGAGGTAGCCCGCCATGAGGCGAAGGTATGGTTCGATCTTTTTCATTACGATTTCAGCGTCCTGGATAAAAAAGCCGGCGCGCCGTTCTTTGCTTCCCTGATGGACGAATGGGACAACGGCGGCCGCATGGGAGGCAACGACGCCGGCGATAAGCTGCTCATCCTCAAGGAGAGGCTGGCCGCCGCCGGGGACCCGGACACCTTCCTGGAGCTTCTGGCCGACTTCATCCGCCAGAACGGCTGCGGACTCAGCTGCCTGCACAAGGCTTTCCGCGTCCCCCAGGGGCCCGTCTTCCGCCTGGAACCGGTAGACCGCACGTCTTCCGTCACCCTGGATGACCTGATCGGCTACGAGCACCAGAAAAAGCTGATGACCGACAATATGGAAGCCTTCATGAACGGCCTGCCCTTCAACCATATGCTGCTCTACGGCGACGCCGGCACCGGGAAATCCACCAGCGTCAAGGCGCTTTTGAACATGTACGCTCCCCGGGGCCTGAGGCTGATCGAGGTACGCAAGCAGCAGCTGGAGCACCTGGAAGCGGCCATCGAGCACTGCCGCAAAAGGAGCAACCGATACCTGATCTGCATCGACGATCTGTCCTTTGAGGAAAACGAGACCGGTTACAAGCACCTCAAAGCCGTCATCGAGGGCGGTGTCAGGGACGATCCCCCCAACGTCATGCTGGTGGCCACCTCCAACCGCCGCCACCTGGTCCGGGAGGACTGGAAGGACCGATCGGACATGGAGCATTCCGGCGACGTCCACCGCAGCGACACCCTGGAGGAAAAGCTTTCCCTGGCGGCCCGCTTCGGCTGTGCGGTCAGCTTTTCCGTCCCCAACCCGAAGGGTTACCAGGAGATCGTTTCCGCCCTTTACAAAAGGGAAGGCGGACAGGGCATGGAAGAAGACGCCCTTCGCCGTCTCGCCAGCGCCTGGGAGATCCGCCACGGCGGCCCCAGCGGACGCACGGCCCGGCAGTTCGTCAACGGCCTTCTGGCCCGGGAGCGGAAGAAGGAGCCCGATTAAACAGGTCGCGGCTTTCACCTTAAAACGGTGAAAGCCGCGTTCTTTTTTGCTGCAGGCCAGGTCCCTGCAGCCATGTCTATTTTTTCGTTACGCCTCCGCGACGCACTCAACCTCCACCCGGACGCCCTTGGGGAGGTCCTTTACGGCCACACAGCTGCGGGCCGGGAGCGAGGGGAAGTATTTGGCGTAAACAGCGTTGAAGGCGGCAAAATCGCCCATGTCCGCAAGGAAGCATACGGTCTTGACCACCCGGTCCAATCCGCTGCCGGAAGCCTCGAGCACCGCCTTCAGGTTAAGGCACACGCGCTCGGTCTGCTCCTCGATGGTGACCGCCTTCACGGTGTTGTCCGCGGGATCGATGGCGATCTGCCCGCTGGTAAAGACCAGTCCGCCGGTAACGACGGCCTGGGAATAGGGGCCCACCGCGGCGGGGGCCTTGTCGGTGTGGATGATGCGCATGTTTTTTCCTCCTTTTATCGCGTTCCTTTTTTTGTTATACGATCTTGAAGCCTTCCGCCTTCAGGGCCTCCCTGATGGCGGTGACCTGTTCGTAATTGACGGTCTCCATCTTGATGCGCAGGTAGCAGCCGTTGACGGACTCGGTGGAGAAGGCGTGTTCATGATGCACCTCTGTCACGTTGCCGCCGCAGTCCGCGATGATGCGGCTGACATCCTTCAGTTGTCCGGGCTTGTCGATCAGTTCGAGCTTCAGCGTACAGCACCGCCCTGTCTTCATCAGGCCGCGCTCGATCACCCGGTTCAATATGGTGACGTCGATATTCCCGCCCGAGATCAGGGAGATCACTTTTTTCCCTTCCAGGGGCAGCTTTTCGAACATGGCCGCCGCCACGCTGACGGCCCCGGCGCCTTCGGCGATCATCTTCTGCTTTTCGATCAGGCTCAGTATGGCGCCGCTGATCTCGTCCTCGTTGACCAGGACGATGTCGTCCACATACCTGGAGACCGCGTCAAAGGTATGCACCCCGGGCTGCTTCACCGCGATGCCGTCGGCGATGGTGGAAACGGTGTTCAGCGTCTCGATCTTTCCGTCCCGAACGCTGTTGTACATGCTCGGCGCGCCGACGGCCTGTACGCCGTACACCTTCACCTGCGGCCGGATCTGCTTGACGGTGAACGCCACGCCGCTGATCAGGCCGCCCCCGCCCACCGGCACCAGGATTGCGTCGATATCGTCCATCTCGTTCAGGATCTCAAGTCCGATGGTCCCCTGCCCGGCGATCACGCTCTCGTCGTCAAAGGGATGGACAAAGGTAAAGCCCTCGCTGTCCTTCAATTCCAGCGCCTTCCTGTAGGCGTCGTCGTACACCCCCGGCACCAGGACCACCTCCGCCCCGAAACCGCGGGTGGCCTCCACCTTGCTGATGGGCGCGCTGTCCGGCAGGCAGATGACGCTGCGGATGCCGGATTTGCTGGCCGCCAGGGCTACGCCCTGGGCATGGTTCCCGGCCGAGCACGCCACCACGCCGCGCTTTTTTTCCTCTTCGGTCAGCATCGCCATTTTATACCCCGCGCCGCGCACCTTGAAGGAGCCGGTGATCTGCAGGTTTTCGGGCTTCAGGTACAATTCGCAGTGCGGCGCGATCCCATACGCGCGTACCACCGACGTCTTGCGGATAATGGGCCGCAGCACGGTCTGGGCCCGGAACACTTCCTCCAGCCTGATCATATCGTTTCCTTTCCTGTTCCGTATCATCGCGGGCCTGCCGGCCCGGTGCGGAACATCAACATGGTACGCTTCCTGTCGCTTCTTTGTCAAGCCGTTCAATTCATGCTTCCACGCCGGGTATTCCAGTGATATACTGAAACCATCCGAAACGCAAGGGAGGTCGGACCGAATGAAATACATGCATTCCGAATGGCGTGACCGCCTGTATCACTGGCTTGAGACCCTGAAAAAGGATCTATACCGCCCCATCCTTACGCTAAAGGCCGAAGGCTTTGTGACAGCGGATGAGCTGGACCTCTCCGAAGCCGCGGCCGGGCCCTTCAGGCCCATGGCCGCCGGGGAAAAATGGGGCATGGAGTACGAATACCTGTGGCTCCGCTCCTCCTTCATCCTGCCGGAGGAGGCCCGGGGACGGCGGATAGCGATGGACCTTTGCGCCGGCGGCGAGACCACGGTGTTTTTGAACGGACGGGCTTTCGGCACGTACCGGGCGGGATGGGTGGACGTCAAACATCATTTTGCATGCGACAATTTCCTGCCGCCCTCCATCATGCCGGGCGACCGGGTCGATCTGATGCTGGAGGCCTATGCCGGGCATTTCTATCCCGAAAGCCAAACCCTCGGCGGCTGCAGCACGGGCCCGGTGATCCCCGGGGACTATGCCGACCCTCTGGCCGGCCGCCCCAGGGCGGTCCTTGGCGATATGACCGTGGGGATCTGGAACGAGGACGCCTATCAGCTGTACCTGGACATGCATACCCTGATGCTCCTGATGGATCAGGCCGACCCCGAAAGCCTGCAGGCAGCCCGTCTTGCCGACGCCCTGGAAAAGGCCACCCTGGAGATGGATTTCGAACAGCCTCCCGCCGGCCGGGAGTTATCCTGCCGCCTGGCCCGGGAGAGCCTAAAGGCAGCCCTCGCGGCGGTCAACGGAACCACCGCGCCCCAGTTTTACGCCGTCGGCAACGCTCACCTGGACCTGGCCTGGCTGTGGCCCATGGCTGAGACCCGCCGCAAGACCGCCCGTACCTTCGCCGCCCAGCTCCGCCTGATGGAGGAATACCCCTTTTACCGCTACCTGCAGAGCCAGCCGGCCGCCTATGAGATGTGCCGGAAAAAGTACCCGGAGCTCTACGCGCGCATCCTCAGGGCCGCGAAAAACGGGCAGTGGATCCCCGAAGGCGCGGCCTGGGTGGAGCCGGACACCAACATGCCCTCGGGCGAGGCGCTGGTCCGCCAGCTCCTTTACGGCAGGCGCTATTTCCGTGAGGAATTCGGCGTGGATTCGGTGATCCTCTGGCTGCCGGACAGCTTCGGCTATTCCGCCGCCCTTCCGCAGATCCTGAAGGGCTTCGGCGTCAGGTACCTGGTGACCCAGAAGATCTTCTGGTCCTACAACGAAGGGGAAAAGTTCCCCTGGCATTACTTTGCATGGGAGGGGAACGACGGATCCCGCGTCACCGCCTTCCTGCCCACCAGCTACACCTACCGGACCGACCCAAAGGAGATCATCAGCGCCTGGAAGGGCCGGACCCAGAAAAGGGACCTGGAGGCTTTCCTGCTGCCCTTCGGCTACGGTGACGGCGGCGGCGGACCCACCCGGGACCACATCGAATACCTGAAGCGTGAAAAGGATCTGGAGGGGATGCCCCGGGTCAAGATGGCCTCGCCCGTCGATTTCTTTGAGGAAATGGACCGCATGGGCGGCCCGAAGCACACCTGGACGGGAGAGCTTTACTTCACCGCCCACCGGGGTACCTATACGTCACAGGCAGAGATCAAAAAAGGCAACCGCCGGTGCGAGACCGCCTTGAGGGAAGCCGAAATGTGGTGCGCCCTCAGCGCCGCGCGGGGCGCGGCCTACCCTTACGGGCAGCTTGAGGCGGCGTGGAAAAAACTGCTTTTGAACCAGTTCCACGATATCCTGCCGGGTTCGTCCATAGGGAAGGTGTACGAGAAGGCCCGCAGCGACCACCGGCGCATCCTGGAGGAAGCCGGTTCCCTCTGTGCCAAAGCCCTCGGCGCCATGACGGACGGGGACGGGGTCACCGTTTTCAATTCCCTCTCCTTTGAACGCACCTGCCTCGTCCCGCTGGACGAACGATTCGCCGCGGGCGCCGCGGATACCGAAGGGCGGCGCGTACCCTCAGAGCGTATATGCGGCCGGATCCATGCCCTTGTAGCGCTGCCCCCCTGCGGCTGCGTATCTCTGGTCCCCTCTCCCGGAAGCTGCCCCTTCACGCCCGCCCGCGCCGTGCGTACGCAAGACGGCGTCCTGATGGACAACGGCATCCTGCGGGTCCTCGTCTCGCCCCTGGGGGAGGTCATATCTCTGGCGCTCCTTTCCTCCGGCCGGGAATTCGCCCGGGCACCCATGAACCGCCTGCGGCTGTATAAGGACGTTCCCCGCAAATTCGACGCCTGGGACATCGATTCCAACTACGTCCTCCAGCCCGTCCCCCTGCCGGAAACGGCCGAGATCGAGATCCTCTCCTCCGGCGGTCTGTGCGCGTCGGCAGAGGTCTCGCGTACCGTGGGCAACTCCCGCATCAGGCAGACCCTGGTCCTCGCCGCCGGCAGCCGGCGCCTGGAATTCCGCACCCACGCGGACTGGCATGAGACCCACCGGCTCCTGAAGGCGGACTTCCCCATCGCCGTTCATGCCGAAGATGGGCTGAATGAGATCCAGTACGGTTATGTTTCCCGCCCCGCCCACGATTCCCGCCCCTGGGACAGCGACCGCTTCGAGGTATGTAACCACCGGTGGAGCGCCTTGTGCGACCAGGGCCACGGGGCGGCCGTTTTGAACGACTGCAAGTACGGCGTCAGCATGCGCGCGGACACCCTCAGCCTGACGCTGCTGCGCGCCCCCGCCTGCCCGGACCCCGACGCGGACCGGGGAGAGCATGACTTCACCTATGCGATCACCGTCTGGGAAGGCAGCTTCCTTGACAGCCCCGTCGTCCGTGAAGCGGCGGACCTGAATACCCCGCCCCCCGCAGCCCCCGGCGCAGCCGCGCCGTTCAGCGCCTTTTCGACGGACCGGGAAAACATCCTGGTGGACGCGGTCAAATGCGCCGAGGACGGCAGCGGGGATGTGATCCTGCGGCTGTATGAATGCAAAAAAGCCGATACGGCCTGCCGGCTGAGGGCAAACGTCCCCCACGTCCGCGCCCTGGCCTGCGATATGGAGGAAAACAGCCTGGAGCCCCTTGAGGAAGATGAAAACGGCATACTGCTGCGCTTCCGGGCCTTCGAGGTCAGGACCATCCGTCTGAAAATGCGGGAATGAAGCTGTTTTTTTAGTGTACCGCCGCGCTTAATTCATTGATTCGCACCATCCTGTCCCTGTATAATATGCGGGATGCGGCTATTTGCTTACCCCGCGGCATATGCCGCACCCCAGACCAACGATGAAAGAGGCTCTGACTTCAATGGAAATGCAGATGGAATTCGTCCGCAAGCTGCCCATCCCCCAGGAACTGAAGCGCCAGTTTCCCGTCAGCGAAGCGATCCGCAGGATCAAGGAAAAGCGCGACGGGGAGATCCAGGATATCCTTGAGGGCAGGGACGACCGCCTCCTCCTGATCATCGGCCCCTGCAGCGCCGACAGGGAGGACGCCGTGCTGGAATACATGGAAAGGCTGGCCAGGGTCCGGGAACAGGTCAGCGAGCGCCTGTTCATCATTCCCCGGGTCTACACCAACAAGCCCCGCACCAGAGGCGTGGGCTACAAGGGCATGCTGCATCAGCCGGATCCGGAAAAGGAAGAGGACATGCTGCAGGGCATCATCGCCATCCGGGAAATGCACACCCGCATCGTCGCAGAGACCGGCTTTACCTGCGCCGAGGAGATGCTGTACCCCAGCAATCACCGGTATCTGAGCGACCTGCTCAGCTACGTCGCCGTGGGCGCCCGCAGCGTGGAAAACCAGGAGCACCGCATCGTGGCCAGCGGCATCGGGGTGCCCGCGGGGATGAAGAACCCCACCGGCGGCGACCTGAGCGTGATGATGAACGCCGTTTCCGCCTCGCAGAGCCCGCAGAAATTCATCTACCGCGGCTGGGAAGTCAAGACCCGCGGCAACCCACTGACCCACTGCATCCTGAGGGGTTATGTGGACCGTTTCGGCCGCAGCCATCCCAATTACCACTACGAGGACCTGCGGGACGTGCTGGACCTGTACCGTGCCGATCCCTCCCTCCGGAACCCGGCGGTGGTGGTGGACACCAACCACAGCAACAGCGGCAAAAGATATATGGAGCAGATCCGCATCTCCAGCGACGTGATGCACTCCCGCCGGGTGGACGGCGAGATCAGGCAGCTGGTCAAGGGACTGATGATCGAAAGCTATCTTGAGGACGGCGCGCAAAAAATCGGTGAGGGCGTTTACGGGAAATCCATCACCGATCCCTGCCTGGGGTGGGAAAAAACCGAAAAGCTGATCATGGACCTGGCCGAACAGGCCTGATAACCGTCATATTACACAGCGGAAAAAAACGGCCCGGCGCGAATGAAACCACGCGCCGGACCGTTTTCTCTGTCAAAGATGCAGATACCGCAGAACAGGATGGATCGTCACAAGGGATGTGACTCAGGTCCCTCGTCACTCCTTTCCGGCGTTCGCGCCGATCGACCGCATGACCTTCTTTTCGTCGTAGGCCATCAGGATCAGCGCGCCCAGGACGCAGAAACAGACGGCCACGATGGCCACGATGGTGAGGCCCCGGGGGGAAGCGGTCAGGTCGTTGCTGGTCCTGTCCTGCGCGGTGCCCAGCACCGCCAGGGAGGTGAACAGCAGCATGGCGATGGACTGGCCCAGCTTCATGGCAAAGGTCCGGGCCGCGAAGAACATGCCCTCACGCTTTTCACCCGAGGTGATGGCATCCTCCTCCGCCACGTCGGCCACGATGGACTGGGGAATGATGCCAAGCAGCGCCATGGGGAAGGCGGAGATCAGCACCACCAGGACACCGGGAAGCATGCCTTTCAAAGGTCCCACGCCGATCATGGCCGTGATCACATAGGCCAGGGCCAGGCCCAGGAAGCCCGCGATCACCAGCTTCTTTTTGCCCAGCTTCATCACCATCCTGGAAACGAAGGGATAGAAGCAGGCCGACAGCACGGTCATGCCGCCCATGAAGACCATGGTCATGGACTCGTCCAGCCCCATGGAAACCTTCACAAAAAAGGGCAGGCCCGTCTGGAACAGGGTCAGGCCGATCCAGTAAGCGATATCGGAAACGGAAAAGATGCGGAAATCCCTGTTTTTGAAGGTCTTGATCAGGCTCCTGAAGGCGTTGCTCTCGCTGGGAACGGCGTCCACAAAATCCGTTTCCTTCAGTTTGAACACCGGCACCAGCATGCAGAACAGGGCAAGGACCGCCAGGGCGATGAAGCAGATCCTGTAGCTCCAGGCATATCCGACCGCGCCCCGCAGCATGCCGGCCAGCACAAAAGGCAGGTAGGCGATCAGGGTGCCGAAGAAGAAAGTCAGCGAGATGGCGGTGGAGATATACATCCGGTCTTCCTGCGTTTTGCCGAACTCCGAGATCAGGGCGTTGTACGGCGTGCAGTACATGGTCATGAAAAGGTAGAAGAGGATCAGGGTGACCAGCACCCAGGCGATGTTCAGCGGGCTGGTCTGCCCTTTGTCCACCTGCTGCGGCGCCATAAAGACCAGGACGGTGGTAATGGCAAAGGGAACGGCGGCGCGCTTCATGAAAGGAAAGCGCCGGCCCTTCGGATTCCGGCTGCGGTCCGACAGGGAGGCGATCCACGGGTCGGTCACAGCGTCGAAAATGCGGCAGATGAAGGTGATGAGGCCCAACACCGTCAGCACGCCGAAGATGACCAGCCCGGTGGGCAGGTAGAACGGCGCCGGATTGACCGCGGCGCCGGCCTCGGCTTCCGTGGGCAGGTAGAAGGTCACAAGCCAGGCGGTGATGATGCCGCTGAGGATGGACCATCCCAGCTGTCCGACGGCAAAGATCCTCATTTCTTTCCTGGTCAGTCGTCTGGTATTCATGTTATCGCTCCTTTTGAATTTTCCCTCGGAGGCGGACATTCATGCCGCCCGCGGGATGATGCGGGGCATGGCATGCCCCTCCGGGTCATTTCATTTCCTGCCGGCCACCCACCTGAGGCCCCAATGGAACGCCTCGTCCATCGGGGGATGACCGGAAAAATACTTCACCTGCTTCGAAACGCTGAAGGAATCCCCTGTCTCGTTCTCGAGCAGCGCGATGGCGCACATTTTCTGGGTAGAGGAGTATTCGTCCATCCTGACGATCAGGTCCTCGCTTCCGGGATAACGGAGCGTCACCACACCGTTGGCCTCCCGCCAGTTCACGGCGCCTTCGTAAATGAAGGTGTAAACCAGCACGCGTTTGATCAGGCCGACCTTGGCCCCGTTGATCCTCAGGTTCTCCCCGCCTTCGGAATCGCCGGTCCGGTCGTCGCCGTCCAGCGCGATATACGGAAAATCGTTCAGGTTCCCGAACTGTTTCCCGAGGGCCTGGACCGCGCCTTTGCGTCCGTCCTGCAGTTCATACAGGCACCCCAGGTCCAGGTCGATCGCCTTGGGGGTGAAGAACAGCTTTTTCTTCGGCCTGTCCCAGTTCAGGTTGATCAGGATCTCTCCCAGGGAGGGGCCCTTTTTGACCAGGTTCACCTTCTGCCCTTTTTTCAGCTCCACGGCCATATGCTCATCCTCCTTTGAACCATTGGAAATCGAACGGCACACCGGCGCCGTATAAAACCGGATCCGTCATATTCCCGCGAGGGCGGTCCGCCCGTTCATCTGACGCTCCAGGAAAGCAGCGCCGCATCCCCCTCAAAGATCAGGTACAGGTCATGGACGCCTGCGGCGGAAAAAGGCGCGCTGATCTGCGCGGCGTCCTCCGCGGCGTCCAACCGGACGCTGCAGGCGACCTCGCCTTCGGGATCGTCCAGGACCGCGTACATCGTGCAGGCGCATCCCGGCATGGCCGTCACGGTCATTTCGGTTTTTCCTTCGCCGAAATCCACCCCGGACACCATGATCCAGCTGCCCGTTTCCCCGCGGATCCACGTGCTGTCGCCGCTTCCCTCCACGGTGATCCCCGCCTGGCGGCACATGGTCGCGGCAGGCACCGTCCGGGCCGGGTCAAAGGGATGCAGCTGCTCCAGTCCCTTCATGGTGCCGCGCACCTTCTGCGGGAGGCCGTCCGCGTTCAATGTGATCCTGTCCGCCTGGGGACTGCGGTAATTGCCGCTGAGGCCCAGGGCTTTTTCCACCGGGCGGCTGTGATAGAACAGGTACCATTCTCCCCTGAAGCAGACGATGGAATGATGGTTGTTGCCATACAGGCCGAAGAAACGGCCCTGGTTGGGGAACAGCTCGCCCGCGTAGGGATACGGCCCCTTGGGATCGTCCGAAACCATGTACTGGATGGCGCCGTCCGTCATGTTCAGGGAATTCCCGCGGGTCTGCCAGTTGGAGCAGTAGGAATAGATATACCTGTCCCCGATGCGGTTGATGCCGGAATCCTCAAACAGCCATGGCACCTTCAGCCTCACCGGATCCCCGTCCAGGCTGATCATATCCGCCCCCAGGCGCACGATGCGCCCGGTGCCGGGATCTTTCTCCTTCCCCGTGGGAATGCCGCCCCCGAAGGCCAGGTAGCCGGTCCCGTCCTCATCCACCATCACGGCCGGATCGAACAGCCAGGTCACATCGGCGCAGTTTTTGACGGCGCGGTGGATCAGAAGTCCGCCCCTTTCGTCCCTCCATGGGCCGGTGGGACTGTCCGCGCACAGGACGCCGATGCCGTTCCCGCCGTTGCAAAAATACAGGAAAAACTTTTCCTTCCCATCCACGGTCTTGTGGGCGGCGCACGGCGCCCAGGAGTTCGAAGCCCATTTGGCGATGCCGGTACGGCCTGCCACGGGGATCAGGCCGTGATCGGTCCAGTTGACCAGGTCGTCGGAGGAAATGCAGCTGATGGAGCGGATCTTCCCGTAGGAGTTTTCCTTCACGTTCCCGGCGGCATCGTACTCCAGGATATCGTCGGTCATGTATACGTACAGCCTGCCGTCATATTCCATCACGCCGGGGTCCGCGCCGAAGCGCTGGGTATAAAGGGGGTTGTTCTCCCCCATTTTTTTAAGCGATGCCTGCAGGGCAAACGGGATCCCCTTCATAGCCGTTTCCTCTCCTCCGCCGGCGCACGGCAGCAGCAGAAGCGCTGCCAGGAGCGCCGAAAACAATTTGATACGCATCCCTTGTCACCCCTCGTAAGGCCGGATGGTATCGATGGTCCCATCCTCATGGATCGTAAGCTCGGTATACTTGACCGTGCGGCGGTGATTGACGCCGCCGGACAGCTCGCAGTCGTGATAGAACAGGTACCATTTGCCCCTGAACTCCACGATGGAATGGTGGGTAGTCCAGCCGATAACGGGTTCCATGATCCTTCCCTTATACGTAAAGGGCCCCTCCGGGCGGTCGCCCTCGGCGTACGCCAGATAATGGGTGGTGCCGGTGGAGTAGGACAGGTAATACTTCCCGTTGAATTTGTGCATCCACGGGCCTTCAAAATAGCGGCGGTCCTCGTCCCCCGCCCGCAGCGGAACGCCGTTTTCGTCCAGGATCTCAAGATGCTTCGGCGCGGTCCTGAAATGCTTCATATCGCTGTCCAGCTCCGCGAACATCGGCCCCAGGGCCGGGTCGTCCCCCTCGGGGCGGCGGGCATCCGGGTCGAAGGAGCCGGACTGCCACATTTCGAGCTGACCGCCCCACAGCCCGCCGTAAACCATATACGCGCGGCCGTCATCGTCGCAGAACACGGCCGGGTCGATGCTCCAGCTCCCCGGGATCGGTTCCTTTTCAGGGACGAAAGGCCCGGCGGGATCGTCGGACACCGCAACGCCGATCCTGAAGATCCCTTCCCTGTCCCGTGCGGGGAAATACAGATAATACTTGCCGTCTTTGCAGGCGGCGTCCGGCGCCCACATCTGTTTGAGCACCCAGGGCACATCCTTCATATGCAGGGCGCAGCCGTGGTCCACGCAGGGCGCGTCGGTCGCGTCCATGGACAGGACATGGTAGTCCTCCATGCGGTATTCGTCGCCGTCGTCGTTGTCCTCGCCGTCGTGGGGGATATCGTGGGAGGGATAGATGTAGATTTTCCCGTTGAACACATGGGCCGAGGGATCAGCCGTAAAGATATGGGTCACCAGGGGCGTGCGCTGCTTGATCATATTGTCACTCCTTTGATCGGTTTCCTTTTTTATATATTATACATAAAAAGCGAACGTTCCGAAAGGCATGAACAGCCGTTTCCGGCGTTTTTTCTTACGTTTTTATTTTTTTCCGACACTGCCCGCAGCGGGAAGCGAGCCGAAGGGGAGCGCGCCATGCCCGGCACACCTTTTAAAAACCGGGCGCCTCCCGGCGCCCGGCCCCTGGTCCGTCCTTCTCGGTCCCGTAAACACCCGCCCGCGTCCCCGGGCTTCAGGTCACCGTAAAACTCGATGGATTCGCCGTGCTTCAGGGTAAAGGAGAATTTTCCGTCGCTCCCGACGGTCACCGAGGAGCGCGTCTGCCCGCCATTTTTGCTGTAATACAGCTTCTTCCCCGCCTTTTCCGGCACTGTCAGGGTATAGTTAAAAACCCAGGTCCCTGCTGCCCTGGCTGCCTTCCACCTTCTTGCGGACGATCAGGGCAGTCTCTTCGGCCCGGTTTTCAAAGTTGACGAAATCGACGTCCAGCCTTTCGGAATAGCTGTCATCCGTATAAAAAACCTTGTTGATCCAGCCATACGGGCTGACGGTGCCTTCAAAATAGTATTTGTTCAGGTCATAGGCGATCCCGTCGAAGGTATACCTTCCGTCCGGATCGGGAGAAAACGTTTCCCCTTCCAGGTATAGGTCACACCGTCCGCGTTCAGGACCGCGCCGTCCGGCGGCAGCTCCTCATAAACATACCGGAACGTCCGGTCCATGTACAGGCTCATTACCGAGTCGTGGCTGTCCCCGCCGCTGCGCAGTTCGGCATTGCCGAAGTTGATATTGCCGTCGGCGGAGTTCCCGACGATCAGGGTCTTCGGCCTGTTTCCCCTGGCTGCCCTGATCTGGTTTTCCAGGGTCAGGGGATACAGATCGTAATCCACCGGATCCCAGATCACGTTGGCGTCCGGCCGCGTGACCGGCATCACGGGTTCCAGCCACCGGAGGCCTTCTTTGTTGATCTCGATCGGGAAGCCTGTCAGTTTGAATTTGAACTGGTTCCGCTGCAGCACCGTGGTGACTGACGGATCCGCGTTCAGGAGCGTCTTGTGCCCGGTAAAATCATAGGTGCTGACCATGTTGTACTGCACTTCCATGTTGGAACGGCCCGCCCCGCGTTCCAGGTAAAAGAAATCCATGGTGTGGTAGGTATTCCCGGAAAAGGTCTTATAGCTGCCGTCAGGCTCCCGCTTCCATTGGTACCGCGCCTGTGCTTCTTCCTCTCCGAGGGCGGCTGCGAACATATCGTAGATCGTGGTGTAAAAATGGTGTTTGTTGTGGTCCGCGTTCCAGACATGCACCTCGCCCGTCACAAAATTGACCGTCAGGCCGTGGGGGTTATGGATGCCTCCCGCATCCCCCACCAGCACCCCGTCGATAAACATCCACACATCGTCGTCGCCGCGGAACTCGTAGACCATGTCCTGCTTAACGCCCGACGGGCTTACCACCTGGCCGTCCGCCGGCACGGAAAAATCCGCCTGTACGTGCATTCCAAAAAAATGCCGGTCATTCCCGGTCTTGGCCAGGGGATAAAACATCCCGCCCGTCTGCTCGGTAACCGAAAACTCCCTGGTCTGGGTATTCAGCGTTGCGTTGTGAATGACCGAATCGAAGGCGTAATACCCATCCTCGTTGACCGTAAACAGATAGTTGGCCCCCGTGTAGCTCCGCTTTGCCGGCTTGTGAAGCACCTCGTCGTCAATGTTTTCATCGTTGAAAAGGTAGGCCAGGCTTTCTCCGTTCCCGACTGCCAGCACGGGATATCCGTTCTCGTCCAGCAAGGGTTCTACGATCCCCCCGTAGCGGGGCCCGCCCGGACCGGTGTACTTGTTCCAGTCTCCGTAATTTCCGCCGTCCCCGTTTCCGGAAAAAACAAACTGATGTCCCCGGTTGATGCCGGTGTTGAAAAAGTTGGTGACGCTGCTGCCCCTGTTGTCGTAGACCCAAAAGTCAAATACATCAATGGTCGTGTTCGCCGGGTTGGCGATGGTCTCCACCGGGTCACCGACCGCGGCGAGGACAGCGGAAACAGACAAAACCAGAAAAACACAGATAAGAAAACCCGCGGCCATGATCTCGGTCCTTCCCCTGCGGCGGATCGCATATCCTGGAATTTTTACCCTTTTCGTACGCATTCTTCAAGCTCCTCTGACCCTATTCGGCGGGATGGCTCACGTTATTCCATCATCCCCTCTTTATTATAACACATATTTAGTTTATAATTTATCAAAAAAAGTAAATACCGGTTAAACGGCAGCCTGAGGCGGTCCGATTTACGCGGCTTTTTTTCCATGACAGGATTGACCTTTTGTTCCGAACGCACTATAGTAAAGATATATACAAGACCGTTTTTCACTTCATCGGCAGCGATCCCCATGTCCTGAACGACAACCCGCATAAAAGGAGGCTTTTTATGATGAGAAAGATCCTGGCCCTTATCGTCTGCCTGGCGCTGTGCCTGGCACTGCCCGCCATGGCGGAGGATGTCCCTGTCCGGGACAACCGCCCCCTGTTCATGTCCCGCCTTTACGGCGCCCTGCAAGGCTGCGACCCGGCTTCCCAGGCGCTGTCTCTGTCCCTGGCCGTTCCTTCCGGCAGCTTCAGCCTCCGCCTGCTGCCGACAGAAAAGGGCATACGCCTGGAAACGGACGCCGACGGGTCGCCCGCCGCCCTGGAGGCGGGACCGGAAGCCCTTTGGATCTTATACCGGGAACAGGTCCTGGAGGTGCCCTTCAGCCTGTTCACTGCCCTGGCACAGGGCTGTGCCGCCCCCGCCCTTGGGGATATGGACGCGCTCTTCGCCAAATACCGGGAGCCGCTTTCCGTCTGGGCCATGAAGGCATGGAGCCTGCTTTCCCCGATGGTTTCGGTATCCTCCTCCTCTTCCGCCGTACGGATCCATATCAGCGGCGACGCGCGGCAGCTGACCGACGCCCTGGTCGCCCTGGCGGACGAGATCCTTGCGGACACCCGGACGGTATCCTCACTCCTTGAGGACCTGAAACCGGTCCTGACCGCCGCCGGCGCAAAGGAGATCCCGGACGCCGCGGCGCTCCTGGAGGGATGGAAGTACGCGCGCCGGCAGCTGCTTGCCGATGGCCCGGACGCTTTCCTGACCATGGACGTCACCCTTCAGCCCTCCGCCACCCTGTTCATCGCGTCCGGGGCCCTGACCGTGAAGGATAAACAGCTGGTCTTCGACGCGCGGCTGAAGCCCGGTTCGGCCTACGGGGCTTATGCGTTTTCCGCCTCTGCCTCCGGAAACCTGCTCGGAAATTTCAGCCGGGTGGAAGTGGATCTGGCCAAAGCGCTTTCCTCCTATCCGGGCAGCGCCTCCGTTAGAGCCCAGACCTGGACGGTGGACGGCACCCTGACTGCCGCGGACATCGGCGGTAATGTATCGAAGATCGTCCTGGCCATGACCGAAACCGACACCGTCGGCAGCCGAGAGTATCTGCGGACCTATGACGGCACCCTGAAGATCGGCGACGAGTATCGTGTGGCGGAAACGATCGCCTTCGGACTGACCGCCGACAGGCAAAGCGCTTCCCTCCGGCTCAGCCGTCAGGACGGATATGGAGAGATCTCCTCGCTGCGCTTTTTCCTTGATGAGACCGGTTTGGACCTTCGCACGGACACGACGGAAAACACGATCACCCTGCGCCTGGACCTGGATGAAGAAAAACGTCCCGCCTACGCAAGGTTTTGCACTGCGGACCACGCTTACGGCGGATATACGGAACTGATCTGGGACAGTGAAAAACTGCTTTACCGGGACAGCACGCAGGAGTTCCTCTGCCGGACGGAATACCCGTCCCCGGATCATATGGTCCTGCTGGTCACCAGGACGGAGTGGTCCTCCTCCAAAGATCCGGAGACCGCCCGCATGGACGTGACCCTTCCCGGGGGAGATGATCCCTGCATCCTGCGCGGCGTGATCTTCGACGTGCGCGGAAATGAAGCCCTCCGGGCCGAGCTCACCGCCGAATCCGCCGCCCCCGTTCCTTCCCTCGGGGAAAGGGAAAACCGGATGATCCTGGACATGGATACCCTGATGCTCATGCTCAACCGTGCCGTATCCGGCGCCCCTGTTCAGGAAACCCTGCCCGCAGAGGAATAAGCCGTCATCACAGGTATCGGCAGGCAGAGGATGTCCTCATACCGATCTTATGCTGCAGCCAATGATGTTCAGGCAGCGCCGAAGATGCGTATGGGATCGCCTGGGACGAAATGACGCGCACAGCGATGCATAAGCGCGCGCAGCACGCGATATCTCCGATCGGCTAAACCAATTTGAAATGAGTATCAAGCCCTCCCCCGCGCCTGCATCCCCGGCGCATTCCCAAAAAAAGCGGCGGCGTTCCTTCAAAAGGACGCCGCCGTCTTTTTACCTTTGTGCGCTTATCCGCCGATCATTCCACGGGATGAACGGAGATCTGCTTGCCGGTCTTGCCCACGCGCTCAAAACGCATGATGCCGTCAGCCTTGGCAAACAGGGTATCGTCCTTGCCGATGCCCACGTTCAGGCCGGGGGTGAATTTGGTGCCGCGCTGGCGCATCAGGATATTGCCCGCCAGAACGAACTGTCCGTCGGCACGCTTGGGTCCG
>JAFWWK010000022.1 GCA_017523615.1 Clostridia bacterium | reverse complement strand
GCCGGCAACCTGCTCAAGCCGATGCTGGCAAGGGGCGAGCTGCACTGCATCGGTGCGACGACCCTGGACGAATACCGCAAGTATGTGGAAAAGGATCCGGCCCTGGAGCGCCGGTTCCAGCCGGTCATGGTGAACGAGCCCACGGTGGAGGATACCATCTCCATCCTCCGCGGCCTCAGGGAAAGGTATGAGGTCTTCCACGGCGTCAAGATCACCGACGCTTCCCTGATCGCGGCGGCTACCCTGTCGGCCAGGTACATCACCGACCGCTTCCTTCCGGACAAGGCCATTGACCTGGTGGACGAGGCCTGCGCGATGATCCGCACCGAAATGGACTCCCTGCCTGCCGAAATGGACGACATCCGGCGCGGCATCATGCAGCGGGAGATCGAGGAGGTCAGCCTGAAAAAGGAGACCGATCCCCTCAGTGCCCAGCGCCTGGAAGCCGTCGAGAAGGAACTGGCGGAGATGCGCGCCTCCTTTGACGCCATGACGGCCCGCCTTGAAAACGAGAAGGCCGGGATCGACCGGGTGCGCAGGCTGCGCGAGCAGATCGAACAGGTGAACGCCCAGATCGCCGAGGCCGAAAGGAAATACGACCTTAGCCGGGCCGCGGAGCTGAAATACGGCCAGCTGCCCAGGCTGAAGGAGGAACTGGCTGCTGCGGAAAAGAACGGCTCATCCCAGGAGGCCACCCTGCTCAGGGACCGGGTCACCGAGGAGGAGATCGCCCGGATCGTGGCCCGCTGGACCGGGATCCCGGTCAGCAAGCTGATGGAGGGTGAAAGGGAAAAGCTGCTTCGCATGCCGGATATCCTGCACAAGCGGGTGGTCGGCCAGAATGAGGCGGTGGACCTGGTGGCGGAGGCTATCCTCCGTTCACGCGCCGGGGTGGCCGACGAAAACCGCCCCATCGGTTCCTTCCTGTTCCTTGGCCCCACCGGCGTCGGTAAGACGGAGCTGGCCAAGACCCTGGCCCAGGCCCTGTTCGACGACGAAAAGAACCTTGTCAGGATCGACATGACCGAGTATATGGAAAAATTCTCGGTTTCACGTTTGATCGGAGCGCCTCCGGGATATGTCGGCTATGAGGAGGGCGGTCAGCTGACCGAGGCGGTTCGCCGCAAGCCCTACAGCGTGGTCCTGTTCGATGAAATGGAAAAAGCCCACCCCGATGTGTTCAATATCCTCCTGCAGATCCTCGACGACGGCCGGGTCACCGATTCCCAGGGCCGCACGGTGGACTTCAGGAACACCATCCTGATCATGACCAGCAACCTGGGTTCGTCCCAGATCCTGGAGGGGATCGACAGAGAGGGAAATCTGTCCGAAGCCGCGAAGGCGGAGGTCGGCGCCCTGCTGCGCAGGCAGTTCCGTCCCGAATTCCTGAACCGGATCGACGATACCGTGTTCTTCACGCCGCTGACCAGGGACCAGGTGGCTGAGATCGCCGGCCTGCAGCTGCAAAGGCTCAGGGAGAGGCTTGCGGATAAGCAGATCGGCCTGCGGCTGACCGACAGCGCCATGGAGCGCCTCCTGGATATGGGTTACGATCCCGTGTACGGCGCCAGGCCCATGAAGCGCGTCATCCAGTCCCGGGTGGAGACCCTGGCGGCCAGGACCCTGATCCGCGGGGAGGTGCTGCCCGGCCAGACCCTGGTGGTGGACGCCGAAGGCGACGGATTCTGCATGAGAAGCGAAAACGCATGATCCCGCCCGCGGGACGCGGAAACGTCCCGCGGTGCTCTTCGGGCCCTTCGGGGCCCGTTTTTTGGGCGGAAGGGCAGGAATAAAAAAGATTTTGCAAAATTGATACGGAATTATTGAGAAAATATTGCAAAAGCCTTGATTTTTGTAACGGTTCCATTGTAAAATAAGACAGTATGGGTGATTTGAATGCTCAGGTCCGTCCGGTGTATGTCTTTGGACGGAGAGGTCGCCCTATGGAAAGGATGAACTTCAGTGAGTAAGCGCATACTGTTGGTCGATGATGAACCGCGGCTTCTGAAGGGACTGCGTTTTACCCTTGAACAGGAAGGCTACGAAACGCTGACCGCCATGGACGGCGAGGAAGCGCTGAATGTTTTTTTTGACAACCAGGTGGATCTGATCCTCCTGGACGTGATGCTGCCCAAAATGGACGGCATCCAGGTGTGCCAGCGGATCAGGGAGACATCCAACGTGCCCATCATCATGCTGACTGCCAAGGGAGAGGATATGGACAAGATCCTCGGCCTGGAATACGGCGCGGACGATTACATGACCAAGCCCTTCAACATCCTGGAGGTCAAGGCCCGGATCAAGTCCATCCTTCGCCGCGCCAGCCAGCCGGTGACCGCCGAAAACCGCAAGGTCATCCGGGTCCACGACATGGAAGTGAACGTGATCAACCGCAGCGTGACCCTGGGCGGGAAGGACGTGCGCCTGACTGCCAAGGAATTCGACCTGCTGCAGCTGTTCATCACCAACCGCGGCAAGGTTTTCAGCCGTGAGACCATGCTGGAGACCGTCTGGAAATACGATTACATGGGTGACGCCCGCACCGTGGACGTGCATATCCGCAGACTGAGGGAAAAGATCGAGCGCAATCCCGCTCAGCCGGAATTCATCTTCACCAAGTGGGGAGTGGGCTATTATTTTACTGACAAGGATTAAAACCTTTTTTTCGGGTATCCGGGTCCAGATCCTGATCGCTTTTCTTTTGATGGTGGGATTGTCTTTCTGGGCCATGAGCGG
>JAFWWK010000191.1 GCA_017523615.1 Clostridia bacterium | reverse complement strand
CCGCTTCCCGCATCAGGGTGTTGGTCATCTCCAGGGAAGGCACGTCGATCCATGTGATGATGTTCTCAGGCGCGCCGGCCTTCACCGCCGCGTCCAGCACTACTTTCGCCGCGGCGATGGTGGCTTTCCTGGCCCGGGGATGGGGGCTGAAAATGATCCCATTGCGGGTCTTCAGGCAGATCAGCGCTTTGAAAATGGCGGTGGAGGTAGGATTGGTGGTGGGGATCACCGCGGCTACCACGCCGATGGGCTCGGCGATCTTCTTTATGCCATAAGCCTTGTCTTCCTCGATCACGCCGCAGGTTTTGGTATCCCGGTAAGCGTTGTAAATATATTCGCTGGCGTAGTGGTTCTTGATCACCTTGTCCTCCGCCACGCCCATGCCTGTTTCCTCCACGGCCAGCTTGGCCAGGGGAATGCGGGCCCGGTTGGCTGCCGTGGCCGCGGCCAGGAAGATCCGATCCACCTGCTCCTGGGTAAAGGCGGCGAAGGCCCGCTGCGCGGCGCGCACCCTGCCGATGGCCGCTTCCAGCGCTTCCACGCTGTCCACCATGTCAAATGCTTTTTGTTCCATACTGTTCCTCCTTTTCCTGTTTGCGGGATCCACTGGCTGTCATTTGCAGATAAGCCAGGGATAATGCGATGTTTTCCTGATGCACCGTCACATGGGACGGTACTTTGATGGGAAACGGCGCGAAATTGAGGATCGCTTTCACGCCGCTTTTGACCATTTCATCCGCTGCGGACTGCGCCGAAGCCGCTGGTACTGTCAGGATACCCGCCTGGACCTGATGCGACGCGCAGAATGCGTTCAGCTGATCCATGGGATACACCGGTACGCGGCTGTGAAAAAAGGGGGATGACGCCGCGTTCCTGTCAAAGGCGGCGATGATCTCCATCCCATACTCTCCAAACCCGTCGTATTCCATCAGGGCGGAGCCCAGCTTGCCTGCGCCCACAACGATGGCGCAGGTAGGCGCATTCGTTTTCAGCGCCTTTTCCATATCCCGGCGAAGCGCCTGTACAGGATACCCCACCTTCGGCAGCCCCGCCGCGCATACGCTGGCCAGGTCCTTGCGCACCTGGACCTCACCCAGTCCCAGGTCTTTGGCGATCTGCGTGGCTGACACCTTTTCCGTATCCACCCTGCGGATAAATTGCAGATACATGGGCAGCCGCCCCAGAGTCGCCCTGGAAAGCGTGCTTTGCAAAGGATCATCCTCCTTTCGATATATATTATATCGAATTGCCTGTCCTTTGCGAATTACTAAAATCATATAATCGTTATATCATGTTCCATCATTTGCGATCGCTCCGCGGTAAAAAAGAAGCCTTGCCGCCGAAGACGACGGCAAGGCCGATTTGGGATCCCTGTATTATTTCCTGTTGATGCAGGCGCGTTTGGATTGGGTCAGCTCCGTAATGAAACACTTATCCAATTCCGTCAGCCGGTAACCCTGCCGATGGATCAGCATGTCCCGGTACAGTCTCTGGTTTTCCGCGCATTCCCGCTGCACCAGACGCAGCTGCCGCAAAAGCCTCTCCGGCAGGGGCGACACCCACATAAAGGTTTCCGGGTTTTCGCTGAGCAGGTCCAATTGGCTTCCCCGTTCAAATACGAATATGCGCCGCAGCGCCTGCGGCAGTTCTTCGTTTCTCACGGCGGAAAGCGGCAGGGAAGGCACATAAGGATCGGCGTGGGCGATCTGAATGTATTGCTGCAGATCCGAAAAACGGATCTTTTCCATCTTTGCCAAAGCGCAGTCTTCCCGCATCGCCAGCACATATTTGAACTCCGCGACCAGTTCGCCGCACAGTCCCTTTTCTTCCAGCATCTGCTTGAAATACTTGTCATAACCGGCGGCGTAGCGGATGATGCCCAGGTTGTATCCGACCTCCAGGATGTTTTTCACTGCCTGCAGCGCGTTTGTTTCGTTGTAAAAAATCTCCACATTTTCTTTTCCCAGCGTGTTGGAGAAGGCGGCGAAAGCATCCGAAATATAGCTGGCCCTTGGCACGGAAATGGAAAAACGCTGTTTGCCGGCCTTTTTCTCTTTATACAGGCTTTCCATTTCGTCTATCTGCTCCAGGATCTTCCGGGCCTGATTGACGAACAGCTCGCCGTCCGGCGTCAGCATCATGCCTTTGGAGGAACGGCGGAAAAACTGGATGCCCAGATCGGCCTCCATTTCCTTGACCACCCGGCTCAAATTGGGCTGCGCCACGTGCAGCTCTTCTGCCGCTTTATTGATGGAACCGTTCTCCGCAATGCCGATCACGTATTTCAGGTGTATAATGTTCATTTCATTCGCCCCATTGCGGATCCAGGGCCGTATACGGAGCCTGGATGCTTATTTTCCGGTTTTCCGGATCATCGGGATGCGGACGGGCCGATATTTGGCCGGCCTTTCCCGGAGGTATGGATACAGAGCATCGGGTTTCGACAGAAATAATATCATATATCTAACCGCAAAACAACGGAAACCTTCTTAAAGGGGGGGGTCTTTCATTTCACCTCGGCTTTTGCGGCGGGACCGCATGCGGCATATGGGCGTTATCCGGGCGAAGGCGGCGGTTCTCTGGAAACCACCCTGGATGATTCCGCGTATACCATGACGATCAATAACGGATCCCTGTCCCTCGTCCTTCCTACCGTCAGCTGAGATCCTGACTGGCTGACGAAGATTCAGAGGATTACTGCAAAACCCCTATGAAAGTGTGTCCATAACCGAAAACCGCGGGGATCATCAGGCAGGATCCCCCGACAGGCTTTCCTGCCGGGGGATCCATGCCCAATTGTTTGTATGTATCAGTAGACCAGCACCCGGTCTTCAGGGGCGATGTACATCGGCGTGCCTTCCGTTACCGTCGGATATGTCTCATAGAACTCGTCAAAGTGCGCCAGTGTGAAGTTGACCCTTACATGGTACGGCGGATGGGGATTCACACGGCCGTACGAGTCGGGTTTGAAATCATCGATGCCGGGCCTGTAATCAAAGCTGAAAACCGCAACGGCGCGGAAGAAGGCGTCATAGTCAAAACTGTCTTCCTGTTTCGCCAGGTCCAGCATCAGCGTCAGCCCCGTCATATCCGCCAGGGCTTCGGTGATGAGCTGCCGGCCCTGCAGCATAAAGCCGTCGCCGATCTCTATCAGGCTCAGCCTGTCGGCGACGGCCATCGCCTTCTCCGTGAAAACCGCGTTGTCCTCTTCCGTAAACAGGGGGCCGGTGCGGTCGACGTTGAACTGAGCGCCGCGAAAATCAAAACCGTGGCAGAGTTCATGCCCGATATGGTAGCCGAGGGTGCCGAGCAGCGTTTCCCGGGAAGTGTAATCGCACATGCCTTCGCTCAGCGCGGGAGCGCCGATACAGAATATGTTCTTTTCCGGCAGATATTGCCCGCCTACCGCGAGCACACCGAGACGGAAATCCCCCGACGTGTGAAAAACAGGGGACGGTTCTCTGTATCGAGCACTGGTTCGGGACATTTGGGGCCTGCGCGGCCCCAAACCCCGCGGCAGAGGTTTTCACCCCTGCACCCCGATCCGGCGAACGGCGTGCTGCCGGCAAACGGCGGTTTCCGCCTGTCCGGGACAGGGAACGAAGACGGGAAAAGCCCCCAAAGGCCGCGTAAAAAGAATTTTCGATCACTGCCTGCGTCGGCGCGGCTGCCCATGGGGAAAAAGTGATCCGGGTGTCCTCAGAATACTCATTCTCAATAGCTGCGGAAAGATAAAAAATTACATGTATTTCACCAAATGCATATTTGAAAGATCGGGAGAACGGCCAAAGACACAGGCCCCTGGGCGGATCGATCTGCATTGATCCCGGCTTTGGGTATTTCCTTTTCTTTTTCCGCAGTCGGTGATACACTGGATATCGGACCGCATGATACCTCCGCTGCCTGCCATATGAAACAAAGGCGAAAGAAGGACCCGGAGGAGCGCTATCAGGTGCGGTAAAAGTGTTTATGACCGACTGCCGGGATCGCATGGCATGAAATGGCCATGCGGAGGAGGGACGGATGGACAGGAACGATGATTTTATTGTTGAAGACGGCGTGTTGACGGGATACCGGGGGCCGGGAGAGCGTGTCGCGGTCCCCGACGGCGTGACACGGGTCCGCAGGTCGGCTTTTCAGCGCAATCAGTCGATCACAGAGATCAGGCTGCCGGACAGTGTGCTCAGCGTTGAGGACGGCGCCTTTATGTGCCCGTATCTGGAGACCATATGGATGGGGGACGGCGTTGAGGACATTCGTTCCCCTTTTCTAAATGCCTTGGGGCTGCGGCGCGTTTTCCTGGGCAGGCGGGTCAAATGCATCGATGAAAGGAGCTTTATCTGGCTGAGAAGACTGGAATACATTGGCGTATCCCCGGAGAATCCCGCGTACGCGTCCCTGGACGGCGTGCTCTTCAGCAAGGACATGAGGCGGCTTATCGCCTATCCGTCCGGGAAGACGGACGCCGCGTATGTCATTCCCGATGGGGTGGAGGAGATCTGTCCGGGGGCGTTTTGCATATGCCGGGAGCTGAAGACAGTCACCTTTCCCGTCAGCCTGAAACACATCGGCGTCACAAATTACAGAGCCTTTTCCGATGAGACCCGCTTCATTTTCCCCGGGACCGTGTCGGAATTTGATCGTGTGAAGATCGGATCCCTCACGCGTCCCGCCTCCGTCGCCTGTGCGGACGGGATGTGGACAGTGATAGCGGCAGGAAGGTCCCGCACCGGCATGGCCTGGAAGCTTTTCGGGGACGGTACGATGATCGTCTCCGGAAACGGCGATATGGATATTTCGTGGCATGATATCGAAGAAGGGATCAGGGATCGGGTGGTCCGCGTGATCGTGGAGGAGGGTGTGACCGGCGTTTCTTTCATCGCTCTGCGTCACCTGGAGAAAATAGAACTGCCGGAGGGCGTGCGGAGCATCGGGCATGTGTTCGGCTGCGGCTCCCTGAAGCGCCTGGACCTGCCGCAGAGCGTCGCATGTATTCATGACCAGGCGTTTGAATACTGCGAAAGCCTGGAAGAGATCGTGGTGCCGGATCATATTGAAAAAATAGGGATGTTCGCGTTTGCCAATTGCACTTTCCTGCGCCGCGTTTCGCTGCCGGACAGCCTGCGAGAGATCGGGACGTGTGCCTTTTCCGGCTGCACAGCCCTGGAGGAAGCGGAGTTCAGGGTCCGCGGGGGAGGACTGAGGGAAATTCCCTACGGGTGCTTCAAGAACTGCCGGAAGCTTCGGCGCGCCGCGCTGCCTGCGTCTGTGCGGGTCATAGAAAAAGGGGCTTTTGCAGGGTGCGAAACGCTGGCGGAGGTTACCCTTCCACCGGTACTGGAGGAATTAGGGATCGGCGCGTTTTACCGCTGTGCCAGCCTGACGTTGGCGGACCTGAAGCGGGTAAAGAAGATAGGGGATTACGCTTTCTGGGGCTGCGGCTCGCTGCGTGAGGCGCAGGTGCCGGAAGGCGCCGCGCTGGGCCGGGAGGTATTTTCAGGCAGCCCTTCGGAGGGCGGCGAATGTATGCCAGAAGCAACAAAAGCGGCAGGCGTCCGGCGGATCATTCCCCGGCATCTGGATTACTGGGAAGGCGTTTACGGAATCGGAGCCCCGCCCTGTTACCTTGAATTCGCCTTGTATGAAAACCGGGCCGCCGAGGCTGTGGTTGACAGTTTTTTTCATTTTGACGTGGGCAATCTCACCGCTGCGCTGAACTGGGAGGAATGGGATGACGAAGAAAAAAAGCGGGCCTTCCTGCGGCAGGCCGAAAGGCTGGAGGCGGGTGAGATCGATTACTGGATCAGCTGGCTGTATTATCCTGCCGGGTATCCTGCGTCCGATTCTTATTTATGTTACGAAAGCTGCCTGACCCGTGGAAACACGATCTTTGATATAAAAAACGCCCGGGGTGTTTCGCCCTATTATGCCGTGATCTTTGTACGGGAGACACGGCCTTTGATGCCCGAGGTGCTCAGCGGATGGATGGAGAAGCTTTCACCCGTGCTGTTTGGCGATCATTGCTCCTACCATATCCCCAAAGAAGAATATCCCGATCCCGGTCAGGTCCGTAAAGACCATATATAGCCGTAAAAACAGGGGACGGTTCTCTGTATCGAGCACTGGTTCGGGACATTTGGGGCCTGCGCGGCCCCAACCCCCGCGGCAGAGGTTATCACCCCTGCACCCCGATCCGGCGAACAGCGTGATGCCGACAAACGGCATCCTTCGCCTGTCTGGGACGCGGGGGGACGGGAAACGGAAAAAGACCCCAAGGGCGGTGCAAAAAGAAGGGCCGTGCACAAAAATGCTGGTACGCGGGGAACAAGCCCGGGGAAAGACCTCGATGGCGGCGCAAAAAAACGCAAAAAAAGCGCAAAAAACGGGGCTGTGAAAAAGTCACAGACCCAACGGGAAGAAACAAAAAGTGCCTCTGACCTTTGAAAAAAGGCAAGGAGGCACTTTTTGTGGTATAATGTTCTT
>JAFWWK010000190.1 GCA_017523615.1 Clostridia bacterium | reverse complement strand
CCCCCGGCTGCCGGGGAAAAATCTTTTGGATACATGGCAGCGTTCCGGCGCATTCTGTGAGTTTCATGGCGGCGGCACAGAACGCGTACCTCCGGCTCCGGCCTGGATGTGGCGCAATGCGCAATACAAGCTGATTCTCTTCCGGGATGGTTCTGTGCTGGATGATACCGCCCTGCGGGGGGAGCTTTACGATCTGAAAAAGGACCCTCACGAATGGAACAATCTGTATCATACTCCGGAATATCAAGCCGTGCGCGCTCAAATGACCCTGGATCTGCTTGCTCATATATCCACCGCATTTGCCAAAGGCCCCGCGTTCGGGGATTACCGCGGTCTGGAACCCCTGACGCCGCCGGAGGAATAATTGAACCTTCGCTTCCGAGAAATGCGAATAGAAATCCAAAATCAAATCAGAGCAGAGGTTTGATCCGCTGCTCTGATTTATTGTTTGCTTGATCATTGCTTAATTGCCGGGCGTGTCATTGTTCAGCCGCTGGCGGGCAACCAGCTCGGCAAAAATGCCGTTTTTCTCAATCAACTGATCATAGGTGCCGTCCTCCGCAATCTTTCCGCCATCCAGCACCAGAATCCTATCGCAGCGGCGAATGGTGGACAGGCGGTAGGCGATCACAATGCGGGTACACTTCATCCCGTCCAGCGCTTCGGATACTTTTTTCTGGGTGATATTGTCCAGGGCAGAAGTGGCCTCATCAAACATCAATATCTTGGGCTTGGGTGCGATGGCCCGGGCAATCATCAGCCGCTGACGCTGACCACCGGAAATGGTGCCGCCGCCCTCCTGCAGCACGGTGTGCATACCCATAGGCATATCCCGGATATCATCGGCGATTCCGGCAATTTCAGCGGCCTCCCAGGCTTCGGAAAGCTTCAGCGTTGGCGCGGAAATAACGATGTTATCAAAGATGGAGCCGGAGAAAAGCTTGCCGTCCTGCATTACCGTGCCGATCTGTCGGCGCACCGACCTCAGGTCCAGGCGCTGCAGGTCCTTACGGTCGTAGTTGATCACGCCGCGGATGGGCTTTTCAAACCCCAGAAGAAGCCGCACCAGGGTGGATTTGCCGCAGCCCGAGCGTCCCACGATGGCCACGTACTGCCTTGCGGGGATGGTCAGGCTGAAATCCTCGAACAGCGGCTTGCTTTCCGGGTCGTAGCCAAAGGTCAGGTGGGAGATCTCGATGCTGCCGGAAAGCCTGGTCACGGTCTCCTTGCTGTCGGACATCTCAGGCTGCGCCGAAAGGAGCGGCTGGATCAGGCTGATAGTGGGCTTGATGGACGCCGCGGACAGCGCCATCACGGTGATCGCACTGAAGGCTGTGTTAATGTAGCCGTAAGCGGAAGTGAAAGCATAGTAATCCGCCACGCTCACCTGGCTGCGCACCGCAACAAAATACATCACGGCCGTACCGATCATCGAAATGGCCGAAGAGATCACCTTGGACAAGCGGATGATGGAGGGGGGATTGTAAATCAGCTCGGCACTTTTTGTATACAGATAAGACCATTTGGAAAACGCCCGGTTCTCCGCGCCGCTCAGGCGGATCTTCTGGATACCGGTGATCAGGCTGAATACCAGGCCCCGTTCCTTGGCCACATGCACCATCTTTTCCTTGTTGATGCGCATCTGCGTCATGGCGGAAAGGAGGCTGACGACCAGGGTCATTACCGTCACCGTCAAACTGGGCGCCACCAGGCTGGGAGCGAAGGCAAAGATCTGGGTAATGTACACCAGGGAGAAAACGCCGGTCACCGCCGTGGAAAACAGGCTGTCCACAATGGTGGAGCACAGGGAGGTCATGTAACCGATGTACTGGTTGAGTTCGCCCGGAGAATAGTTCCTGAAAAAAGTGGCCGGCAGGGAAAGCATGCGCATCATCGTGGCCGCGCTGACGTTGACGTTCAGCTTGGAGAGGATGCGGTTGAGCAGCATTTCCCGAATGATAGTCAACAGGATATTGCCGATGGTCGCAAACAGCAGGAACAGCATGACGGCATAAAGCAGTCGGTAGCTGTTCGTATTGACGACCGTGCCCATCAGGATGCGGTTCATCCGGGGCATCAGCATCCCTACCAGGGTGATGGCAAATGCCGCAAATCCGAAACTGACCAGGTCACGGAGCGTCAGGCAGCTTTTCATATACTGCAGAAGGTCCCTGATCTTCAGTTCCCGCATCGGCAGGGGCCGATAAAAGCACAGCGCCTCCGCGCTGATCTTCTTTTCCTCGCTGGCGGACACCTTCACCCGCGCGCCGGTCCGGGGGTCCGTGTACTCATAGCCGCCCATATCCGATGGCAGGACGGCGATCACCGTCCCCTCCTCCCGGAGGGATGTGATCATGGGGCCCATGGCATCGGCATGCCAGCCGCGGTTCAGGATGACCTCGCGGTACAGGATGCCGGTGGAAGAGAGGAGGTAGTCCAGGCGGTCCTGCAGGCCGCTGATCTTCGGGGGGACCTCCTTTTCTTTTACGCCCATGTATTTGAGCAGGGCTTTCACTGCGTCGCTGACATCAGCTTCCTTTTTGATCTCGGCAAAGCCCATGCGCCGTCCGGTGACGGATTTGGCCAGGTTTTCAAAGGAATCGCTGAGAAGCTCCCGCTCATGCTTTTTTCTGAATTCGATCTGCTCGTCAAACCAACCCAAGCTTCCCCGCCTCCTTTACTCGTTGCTGACCAGGCTGGCGTACATGCCGCCCAGGGCATACAGCTGGTCGTGAGTGCCGCGTTCCACGATCCTGCCCTTGTCCAGGACGATGATCTCGTCACAGTCCCGGATGGTGGACAGGCGATGGGCAATGATGATGCAGGTGATGCCGCGCTCGTTGATGGACTTGATGACTTCATGCTCGGTCCGGGCGTCCAGTGCCGACGTGGCTTCATCCATGATGCAGATCGTCGGGTCCTGGGACAGGGCGCGGGCGATCTCCAGCCTCTGGCGCTGCCCGCCGGAAAGGTCCCGCCCCCCGTCAAGCAGCTTATGGGAAAATCCCCCTTCGCGCGTAACGATGTCGTCGTAGATCCCGGCATCCCTGGCTGCCAGGGTCACCTCGAAATCCTCGATGGAGTCGTCCCACATCTTGATGTTCTCGGAGATGGTGTCCTCAAACAGGGTGATATCCTGGTCGATAACGCTGACTGAGCCGGTGAATACATTGCGGTCGATCTGGGAAATGTCCACGCCGTCGAAAGTCACCGTACCGCTCCATGGACGGTACAGCCCCGAGATCAGCTTGGCCAAAGTGGATTTCCCGCAGCCTGTCCTGCCGACGAAGGCGATCTTCTGGCCGGGCTTCACTGTCATCGAAAAATCGGTTATCTGGGGCTTGCCCAGGCGGGAGTAGCCGAAGGTCACGTTTTTCAGTTCGATGGCGCCGGAAAGCTTCTGATATTCCTCCTTCTTTTCCTTGGGTTCGAAGGAAGGGTCCTCCTTGTAGCTCATCACGTCGTCCACGCGCTCCATCTGGGTGATCATTTCCTGCATGGACTGTCCGGCATTGATCAGCGATGTGGCCGGAGACATAAAGGAGGTAAGGAAGCTCTGGAAGGCCATCACCATGCCGATGGTCATCTCGCCCCGGATGACCAGCATAACGCTCAGGCCAAGCACCGTCAGGTTGGCGACGGAGGTGATGGCCGTGGGCAGGGTGCCCAGCAGCATATTGACGCGGGCGTACTTGACGTTCTGGGTGTTGACGCTGGCCTGATAGCCGGACCAGCGGCTGAAAAACCCGTTTTCCGCGCCGCTGGATTTGACGGTCTCGATCATGCTGATGCCCGACAGCGTGGCGGAGGACAGCTTGGCAGAGTCCCTCTGCTGCACACGGGTGATATTGACCCTTTTCGCGGTCACCAGGGCAGAGACCCCCAGGTTTATCATGATGGCGCCGACGCCGATGAGCGCCAGGAGGGGGCTGTAGTCGATCATGACCGCCAGGTAGAATACCATCATCATCAGCTGGAGCGCCAAAGGCGCAAATGTCTTCACCAGCGTGTCGGCGATACTGGCGTTGGTGGCCTGCCGGTCGGCGATATCGGCGGACATGCGCTGGCTGAAAAACTGCATCGGCAGCCGCAGCACCTTCCACAGGTAAGAGGCGTTGCCGTAAGCGGCCATCTTGCCCTGGATGCGCAGGGAATAGATCGCCGACACCCAGGAAACCACCACGCTCATCACGATCAGTACGGAAAGCAGCACCATAAACGCAGGCAGCCACTCCGGATTCTCTCTCGTCAGCAGCCGGTCCAGGAAGGTCCGGGAAAAGACGGGATTGATCAGCCCCAGCAAAGATGTGATGGTGGTGGTCAGCACCACAAAAACCGCCGCCGTACCGGTTCCGCGCAGCCGATCCTTGGCATAATAAAACACGGTGCGCTTTTTACCCGACGGCACAAATTCTTCGCCGGGTTCAAAAGTAAGCACGATGCCGGTGAATTCCCTGTCGAATTCCTCCCATTCCACCGTCACGTGACCGCGCGCGGGATCATTCAGGACCGCTCTTTTTCCCTTGAAGCCGCACAGCACCACAAAATGGTTGAAGCCCCAGTGGATGATGCAGGGAAAAGGCCCCTCCTCCTGCAGGTCCTCAGGTTCGGTACGCCACGCAGTGGCCTTCATGCCATAGCTGCGTGCAGCCAGCAGGATATTCTTGGCGCTGGCGCCGTCCATCGACACGCCGCAGTCCACCCGGGCCTGCTCCAGGGGGATCCATTTGCGGTAATAATGCATGATCATCGTCAGACTGGCAGCGCCGCATTCCAGGGCTTCCATCTGCATGACCACCGGGACCCTTGCCACGCCCTTTTTGATGGGCGTTCTTTCTTTTCTGAACATCGCCGCGCCCCCTTACTGCAAAAGCAGATCGATGGGCTTCAGACTTTCTGTGACGGCAGTGGCGGTATACGTGCCGTCCGACGGCGCCTTTTCAAGGGCCAGTAAAACTGTCATCTCCCCCACCTTAAGGTCACCCGCGATGCGCAGTAAAGGATCCATATCCTCGGACACGGTAACGATATCGTTTTTTTCGGTCCTGGAAAGAGCATAAGTCTCCCCTTCCAGCTTAATGCTTCCGGCCTTAGTCACGCTCTGCAGGGCATTGTAAGGCACGTAGCACACCGCGCTCCCGTTTTCACTTTTGACCGCCAGTTTCACCGTGGTGTCGATGCGCCCGAAGATCCCCCACAGGATCAGTCCCGCCAACAGGGCAATGACCGTCCCCATGATCAGCCACACCCCGGGAGAGGTGACCCGCAGGTAATCGTTGAGCGACTCCGGCGATTCGATGGCCTCCAGGCTTTTTTCCCGGAACAGCTTGGTCTTTTGTTCTCCCTGCACGTTGATCCCTCCTGAATAACTAGAGTCGGGTCTTACTATGTTTTTTCACATCAAAGTATAATCGATAAAAAAGCGGCCTGTCAACGGAACGCACCGTAAAAAACGCGCCGCTGTTCCTTGGGTCCACTCAGTGTTCCGATACGCTGTCCAGGCAGTAGACAGTACCGTTGATGGACATCGCCGTCAGTCTCCCGCCCTTCCCGCAGCCGGTATCGATGCAGATGATCCCCTTCTCCGGCAGGGGCCTTTCTTCCTTGAAGGGGAGCTTTTCCACGGTCTCCCCGTCCCCGGCAAACCACTTGGGCGCGGACAGGGAAATGTGCCCGGTAACAGTCAGACGGCCGGCGTAGCGGTTGTCCGTCACCACCCCGTGGTCGTGGAACATGGTCTGCGCGTCGTTGACCTCGATGGGCTCCGTCTTCAGCCCGGCGTGGACGCACTGGATATCCTCATCCCTGTAAAAAGCCCTGCAGTTTTCCTTCAGCCAGGGGACGGTCTCCTCCATCTGATGCCCGTGGGCCTTAAAAGACCGGATCGTGGCCTGCCTTCCCACCCGATCCCACATCCTTTTTTGTGAGAAAGTCAGCTTTTCCGCCAGCAGGTAATCCTCGTGATTGCCCCGCAGCAGGGTAAATTTGTCCCCGAAGATATCCGCCAGGGATCTCACCTCGCGCCAAACCTCCCAGGATTCGCTTCCCCGGTCGAAAAGGTCCCCCAGAAGGATCAGCCTGTCCAGGCGGGGACTCGGGTCCAGCTTATCCAGCAGCCTTGAAAAAGCGCGGGCGCAGCCGTGGATGTCGCCGATGATGATGGTACTCATGTTCCTGTTCCCTTCCGTATCCGCATTGGTTTGCTATCCATGATTTTCCATGATGCCCGCAGGCTTTGAGTATCCTGCCGGTCCCATACCCCTTATAAGTCCGGGCACAAGCGACCTGACAGGGGATCAGTACCCAGTCGGGAAGTCCGGAGCCGATCCCGTCCTGCCCGGGCGCACCGGCCCGGCGGTGCGCGTTCCGGATGGTCCGGTCATGACCGGACCGATGTTATCAACGATGTTCATTTCCCGCGCCTCCCTGGTCCATATGCCGGGCTTCCCGCCGCCGGAGGGCCGTTATCCTGTTTATTATAACGGATAACGCCTTTTTTTTCAATACGATATAGACCCGGCCGGCGGGAAGCGTTGCAGCGCCGGGTCCTTTGTGATAGAATCCATCCGTGGACTGGCAGCGTGTTCCATTATAAAAGCATCGTTTTTACGGAGGTATGATATGCCCTCAAAAAAAGCCCCTGAAAAGAAGATCCCCATCCAGATCGGGGACATGGCCCTGTACCGCATCCCCTCCAATCTGCGTTACAGCCCTGACGGAAAGCGCCTCGCCTTTGAAGTGAAGCGTATGGACATGGAAAAGAACGAATACCATACGGACGTCTACATCGCGGAAAACGGCGCAGCCCGCAGGGTCACCTGGTCCAGCGACGCGGGCATCGTCCTGTGGGACGGTGACAGCGCCCTTATCCTCCGCAGGACGCCGCCGGACGCCGCGCCCGGCACCACCGTGCTGTACCGCCTGCCCCTGGGCGGCGGCGAGGCGCAGCCTTTTTTGACGCTGCCTTTCTCCATGGAAAGCATGGAAAAGCTTCACGACGGGTATATCGCCACCGGGACCATCCGTGAGAGCGACCCCGACGCATATCTGGACCCGGAGGAAAAGCGCAAGGAAAAGGCCGAAAAGCAAAAGGAAGAGGCGGATTACCATGTAGCCGAAGAGGTCCCCTACTGGTTCAACGGCGCGGGCTATACAAACGGCCTGCGCACAGCTCTTTTCCACGTGCGGGAAAAGGACGGCAAGGCGATTTGCCGCCGCCTGACGGCGCCGAACTTCAGTGTGGATTCCTTCCGTGTCGACGGGGACAGGGTGTTCTACGCAGGCGCCGCAAGGCAGAAAAAACCTTCTCTGTACAACCGCCTTTACGCCTGGAACGCGTCCACCGGAAAAAACGAGACCCTGTGGCGCAAAGACGGATACTCCTTCGGCGCCATGTTCGTCCTGGACGGCAAGCCCTATGTCTTTGCCTCCGATATGAAAGCCTTCGGCCTCAACCAGACCCCGGACATCTTCTCCGCGGAAAAGAACAGCCTGACAAAGGTATTCACGCCTCCGGTGTCCCTGTATTCCAGCGTGCTGGGGGACACGGCGGAGGGAGGCGGAGGCGACTGGGCCGGCGAAGGAGAATACCTGACCCTGGCTACCGTGGAAGCCCATAACGTCGTTTTTGCCCTGAAGCCCGGCAGTGACGGGCAGCTTTCATGCCGTACCCTGTGGGAAAAGGAAGGCATGGCGTGCACCATGACGGCCTGCCGGGATAAGATCGCCCTGGTCTTCCAGGGATGGGATCACGTGGCCGAGGTGTTCGAAATGGCCCGGGATGGGAGCTCCATGACCCAGGTGACCCATCTGAACGAGGATGCCCTGAAAGGCCGGTATATCGCCAGGCCTCAGCCCCTGGATTACACCTCGTGCGGCCTGACCCTCCGGGGCTGGGTGCTGCACCCCCGGGATTATTCCCCGAAAAAGAAATATCCCGCCATCCTGGACGTGCACGGCGGGCCCCGGTGCGCCTACGGCGAAACCTTTTTCCATGAGATGCAGGTATGGGCGTCCCGGGGGTATTTCGTGTTCTTTACCAACATCAAGGGCTCCGACGGCCGCGGCGACGCCTTTGCCGACATCCGCGGCGATTACGGCGGGACCGATTACCGCAACCTGATGGATTTCACCGATGCGGTGCTGAAGGCTTATCCCGCCATTGATCCAGCCCGTTTGTGCGAGACCGGCGGCAGCTACGGCGGCTTCATGACCAACTGGATCATCGGCCATACCGACCGCTTCTGCTGCGCAGCCAGCCAGCGCTCCATTTCCAATTGGGTCTCCATGACCTTCATTTCCGATATCGGCGGCTTCTTCGGCCCTGACCAGTGCCTGACGAATGGACTGTTCGGGGACGGAGACGTGCAAAAGCTCTGGGAGCATTCCCCCCTGAAATACGCCAAATACGCGAAGACCCCCACGCTGTTCATCCACAGTGAGGAGGACTACCGCTGTCCCCTGCCCGAGGGAATGCAGATGATGCAGGCCCTGGTCCAGAACGGCACGGAAGCCCGCATGGTGGTCTTCAAGGGCGAAAACCACGAATTGTCCCGCTCCGGCAAGCCGAAGCACCGCTTGCGCCGTCTGGAAGAGATCACCGCCTGGTTCGATAAGCACGCCGGGGCGTGACGGGGAATGCCTGCAAAGTCTTCCCCGCGTTGGATCAGTCGGGGCATAACGGAGCGCAGAATTGGATCCGCACACCGCATAAGGCAGGCGGCAGCCCGTGATGCCTTCCCCTCAGGGGAAGGTGGCGGCGAAGCCGACTGATGAGGTTCCCCGTTCAGTCCCATTCCGCAAACGCCTCAAAAAAAAGAACCGTTTTTATACTTCTCTCCTCCTGCGGACGGCGGTCACCCCAAGCCGTCCGCCCATTTTTCAAGCACCGCGTACAGTTCGTCAAAGTCAGAAGCGCACCAATCGATATCGTATTCGCCCATGGCTTCCTCCACGTTCCCCGACGGCATGAACCACACGGACTTCAGCCGGGCATTTTTTGCCCCGAGCATATCCGATGTGAGGGAATCGCCGATCATGACGCAGGATTCCCGGCTCTCGCCGATTTTTTCAAGGATCAGGTCGAAGAACGCCTCGTCAGGCTTCGCCGCCCCCATGTCTTCGCTGACGAACAGGCCGTCGATATACTGTCCGAGACCTGTGGAAGCGATCCTGCCCTTCGCGTTCACGGTGGTTCCGTTGGTCGCGATATAGATCCTCGCATCCCTTATCCCGGCCCTTAACTTTTTTATGAACTCCAAAGCACCGTCCATCAGCACGCCGTTCACCGACATGGTCCTGATGAAATCCCCGTTGACCTTCAGGGGATCGGGTCCCGCCCCGTCTCCCCCGCACAGACCGAACACATAGCGGAATCTTTTTATGAACAGCTCGGTCCTCGTGACCGTCCCTTTTTCAAGCTCCAACCACAATTCCCGGTTGCGTTCCCTGAAGGAAAAATAGATCTCATCGGAAAAAGGGAGACCGTTTGTCCTCAGCACGATCTCCAGAGCCTTGTATTCGGAGGCATGAAAATCCAGCAGCGTCTGGTCCAGGTCAAACAGGAAATTGCGGTGCGTCCGGTCAGTCATACTCGGCCATGCCTCCCTCACGGACCGTGTCAAGCGTAAAGCAATGGAAACCCCCGCCGAAGAGCCTCCTGTGACGGTGCCTGACCGGGATCACCGTAAAATGATGCCTTTCCAGTTCCCTGATCAGTTCGGGATATAGGGAATTGACGATCACCGTGTCCTCGGACAGCGACAGGACGTTCATGTCGATGAACGTACTCGTCAGCGAAATGTTCATCCCTTCGTAAGAGGGGAATTGGTCCTTCTCAACAGCCGGCGCCTCGATATAATCCCATTTCTGGTATTTTTCCGGCAGAAAGGAAAGGTCAGCCCGGTCCCTGATCAGCCACAGGCCCGGTTTCAACGGGATAAACATGCTGTCGATATGGCTGTCCGCCGCCTTGTCCAGCCGGATAAAGTTGAACGTGTCCCCAAAGCACTTTTTCAGCCACTGATACCCAAGCTCGTGGGATGGGTTCCCGACGTTTACCAGAACGTCCTTTCCCAGACGGATGCACTGGGCGCCGTCAAAGATCATCTCCGTTTTCATGGATCCGATCCCTCTTGACGTATCGCTCTCCAGGCACTTTTCCTCCTCCTCTGTCAGCTCAAAATAGGATGAATCCGCCGGCAGCGCCAGCGTGGGCCTGGGCATGTTCACCCAGGATGCCCCTTCGGCAAAATATGAATAGAAAATATATTTCAGCCCGTCGTTTTCAAATATCCTCGACCTGACATGGGGGGCTGTTTCCACAATGGTGCCGCCCAGGACGATGGCGTTGTCCCGGACGTTCAGCGGCGGTGTCTGGTTCGATTTCCAGTAGGGCGTCACGATCCCGGCGTCGGAAACGCAGTTATTGTCCGGCCGGAGCACTTTGACCCCCGCATCGGACAGCGCCGCGGCAAACAGCTCGACATCCTCGGCCAGCTCCTCCATGACGTGCTTTTCGATCCGGATCACGGGCTTGTCGTAGATCCCGTCACGGAAAAAGAAATTTTTTCCCTTCAGGAATCCCTTGACGTTATCCCAGTAAAACAGGTCGAAAGTGTTGTCAAAATGAAAGCCGGAAAAGCCCCTGTTATCCCCGACGATCACTTCCTTCAGCCTTGTGAACTCATCGAACGAATTGACCATTTCACCGTCCTCCTTGGGAAAGATGTCGTTTTCTCATATTCCACAGGCGCGCCTCACCTGCCGCCTGCCGCTTCCAGATAAAGTGCGTCCAGCATTTCGGCGGTCACGGAACCGATCTGGTTATACACCACCTCTCCCCTCCGGTTCAGCACCACGGTCTGGGGCAGGGTGCCCGTGCTCCCTACGATACGTGTCACCGCGTCGTCCGTGTCCGTGGCAAAGGGGATAGTGAAGCCCTTTCCCGCAGGATAGGCTTCCGGGTCATCCAGCACAAGAGACGGGTGAACGGCGATCATGACGACATCATCCGGATGCGCGTCATACAGTGCCTGGAAATACGGCAGTTCGTTTTTGCAGGGGGTGCAGTACGTGGCCCACAGGTTGATGAAAACCACCCTTCCCCGCGTATCCGCCAGGCGGAATTCGGACCCGTTGTAGCAGGTCAGGCTGAAATCCTCCAGCAAACAGCCCACGTCCCTGCCGACAGGGGCGTCGCTTTCCCAGTTTTCGGCGGCCGGCGCTGCGGTCCCGTTCCCCCTCGCAGCCGGGTCGAGCACGTTGAACCATAAAAGAGCAATGCACAGCACAGCCAGGGCCGCGCCCCACAGGACGCGGTTCGTTCTTTTACGCAAGACCTTCGCATCGGGCCCGTCCCCGGCACAGCCCACGCCAGGAGCTTTAAGGGTGATCCTTCCTGCCTTTACGGATATCGCCCCCCTGGCGCAGACATCCATGCATTTGGCGCAGTGGATGCATTCGTGATCGCCGACCCGCTTAACGTCCATCCCACAGGACATGACGCACGCCCCACAGTTGTTGCAGCGGTCCCCGTCCACCCGAACACCGACCATGCTGAAACGGTTGAACAGGCCCCAGATCGCCCCCAGCGGGCACAGGAAGCGGCAGAAGGAGCGCCAGCAGAACACACAGGCCAGGCCGATCACCGTAAGGATGACGAACTTGCGGGTGAACAGAATGCCAAGCATACTGTACATGGAGGCATTGGCGGGATTGGCCAGAAGGCCCATGGCCCCTTCAAAGGTGCCTGCGGGACAGATGTATTTGCAAAACGCTGGCAGGGGCAGGTCATACATCAGGCCGTACATCAGCGGCAGGACGATGACGAACACCGCCAGAATGACATATTTGAGCAGGGACAGGGCCCGGGTGACCCGGCTTTTCCTGATCTTGGGGGTGGGGATCTTATGGAGCAGCTCCTGCACAAGCCCCAGCGGGCACAGCCAGCCGCAGATGGTTCGTCCCAGCATCGCTCCGTACAATAGGATGATGCCCAGCACGTACCACCCGGCCCGGTGTCCGGCGGAGGCAAGGGCGTTCTGGAGGGCCCCCAGAGGGCAGGACACGGCCGCGCCGGGGCAGGAATAACAGTTGATACCCGGCGCGCAGAGGAATTTTCCTTTCCCTTTATAGATCTCGCCGTCGATAAAACCTTTCACATAGGCGTTGTGGAGCAGCGCGGAATAAAGCTGCACAAGACGCCGCGTGCCCGGCCGCAAGCGCCGGCGGGGGGAAGCTTTCGCGTTATCCAAGGCCAACACACTCCGTACAGATCGTAATCGCCTTATAAAGCACATCCAGTGCGCTGCCATTCAGCGCGCCGACAATGATCAGGACCACGGCCGCGGCAATGATCACAAACCGCGCGATGTCCTCCCGGGCGGAGCAGTCCCGCCGAAGCTCCGGCCGGCGGTCCTCCCGCGGTGTCTTTTCCGCTTGGACCAGGGACCGGGCGGCTTTCGTTTCCCGCTCCATGCTCCTGTCCCGCAGCGCGTATGCCGCGGCCAGGGCGCACAGCCCCAGGGCGGCAAAGGGCAGCAGCACGGACATCAGGCCGTAAAACATGCCCTCCAGGTCCCGCTCCGGGAAATGCCCGGGATCTGCGACATACATTGTCGGCGGCACCATGCACAGGGCGAACGCTCCCCACCCGGCCCACATCAGGCGTCTCTGCTTCTTCCGTTCTCCCGCCATTTCATCCGAAGGCCGTTCCACCCTGGCACACGCCAGGTCCCGGACGAGCTCCGGATCCCTGACGGGTCTGTCCGCCCATTCGTCCCGGAATCCCAGACCCAGGCAAACGGCCGCCAGCCCCAGGGAAAAAACAAACAGCGGCAAAGCCCGTGCCAGTTTTTCCGATACGATCTTCGGCGTGTAAACGCTTTCCAGGGGGGCCTTCCCCCTGCGTGCCATGCCCTCCCTGTACACGCCGATGGCTGAAGATGCCAGCAGCACCGCCAGCAGCACGCACAACATGGCCTGCAAAAGCAGGCAGACCTTGCTCTTCGTCATCCTATCCTGTTCACCTCGTTCGGCATATCGGGGCTGTCGCATCCTGTCCAAATGCTCATTTTTACAAAATCAAGCGTTTTTCGGTGTCGTAACATTGCATTACAAATAATAATCCCGACGCCCACAGATGTCAAGCTGTGGGACGGTCGGGCTCAGGGCTTACGCAAGAACCCAAAGAACGCGAATCAAACTTTCTCCGAGGGGGGTATCAGGGGGAACACTCCCCTGATTAAAATCCGAAGGAGCGGCGTGTACGTGACTGAGGCCAAATTGCGTAGCAATTTGTTCCTTACGGATTTGCCGCCCGGGAACCCCGCAGGGGTGACAGGCAAATCCGCCGGGGGGTTCCGCAGGGGGGTCGTTGAGACCCCCCTGCGAGCTCACGCTTCATGCGTGAGCCGTG
>JAFWWK010000189.1 GCA_017523615.1 Clostridia bacterium | reverse complement strand
GCGGTCGCCGATGATCTCGCGGAATTCCTTTTCGATATCCCTGCGGATGACGAATACGATCTGGTCGAAGGAAGCCTGGATGGCGTCGTGGATGGAATAATCCATGATGATCTCGCCGTCGGGACCCACTTTTTCCAGCTGCTTGATGCCGCCGCCGAAGCGGGAACCGATCCCGGCGGCCATGATGACCAGAGCAATGCCCATGATACGCGCACTCCTTTCAGTTGAAAGACCGTTTGCGGGCCGCGCCGTATATGGCCGGCTCCGGAAATATTATACCCGGAAAATACAAAAATGAAAAGGCCTTTCTCGTTATTCCTCCCGGAACAGGGCGGTGGAAAGATACCTGTCGCCGGTGTCGGGCAAAAGGACTACGATGGTCTTTCCTTCGCTTTCCTTTCGTTTTGCGATCTCCAGGGCGGCAAAAAGCGCGGCGCCGGAGGAAATGCCCACCAGCACGCCCTCTTTTTTGCCGATCAGGCGGGCGGCTTCAAAGGCGTCCCGGTCCGTGACGCGGATGACCTCGTCGTATATGGAGGTGTTGAGGACCTCCGGGATAAAGCCCGCGCCGATGCCCTGGAGGCCGTGTTTTCCGGCGGGCATGCCGGAGAGCACCGCGGAGCCGTCGGGTTCCACGGCCGCGACGCGTATGCCGGCATTTTGGGATTTGAGGTATTCGCCGACGCCTGTCAGCGTGCCGCCGGTGCCGACGCCCGCGACGAAGACGTCCACCCTGCCTTCGGTGTCCCGCCAGATCTCGGGGCCCGTGGTCTCCCGGTGGACTTTGGGATTGGCCGGGTTGACGAACTGGCCCGGGATGAAGGCGCCGGGGATCTCATTTTTCAGTTCCTCGGCCTTTTCGATGGCGCCTTTCATTCCCTTTGAGCCGTCGGAGAGGACCAGCTCCGCGCCGTAGGCCGTCATCAGAATGCGGCGCTCCATGCTCATGGTGTCCGGCATCACGATGATCAGCCGGTAGCCCCTGGCGGCGGCCACCGACGCAAGGCCGATGCCGGTGTTTCCGCTGGTGGGCTCGATGATGACGGAGCCGGGGGAGAGCAGGCCTTTCTCTTCGGCGTCGTCGATCATGGCCCTGGCGACCCGGTCCTTGACCGAACCCGCGGGATTGAGGTATTCCAGCTTGGCGAGGACGCGGGCTTTAAGGCCCAGCAGGGATCCGATATGGGTCAGTTCAAGCAGAGGTGTGTTGCCGATCATCCGGTCCGCGGAAGTGTATAAAGCCATGGTTTCCTCCGTTTCACCCGCCCGGCGGCGGGAAGGTCGTTGAAATGCAGGAATTATACTACCCCCCTCCGTCCGTTATGTCAATTGCATGCTTTTTGCCGTTTTTGTTCACAAATATGACTTATTTATGGAGTATAATAAAACCGGAGAGAGGGAAACGGCCTGCCGGGCCCCTTTGGCGGCCGCGCAGCGTGAAGTGCCGGCGCTTTTATAGACGGAAAGAAGGAATCGCGGGATATGGATCACGGGATCTACGGCTCATACGCGGATAAACTGAAGGACGTCCTCGATATCGTTATCGGCGCCGTCAAATCCTGCGGCGACAGCGCCGCCGGGCCCCACGGCGAAAGGCGCTTTGAGCATATCGAGGGACGCGTCAAAACCGAGGAGAGCATGCGGGGCAAGCTGAAGCGCCGCGGCCTGGAAGCCACGGCGGAGAACGCCCTGACGGCGGTGTACGACGCCGTGGGCGTCCGGGTGGTGTGCCGCTTTATCGACGACGTATACCTGATGGCCGACCTGATCAGCCGTTATCCCGCATTCCATGCCGTCGAGCGCAAGGATTACATTGCCCGGGCCAAGGAAAACGGCTACCGCAGCTACCATATGATCCTGGAGGCGGACACCCCCTTTCCCGGACCGGTGGGGGGCAGGGCGTTTTACGTCGAGGTGCAGCTGAGGACCATCGCCATGGATACCTGGGCGGCGCTGGAGCATGAGATCACCTACAAGCGGGATATCTCCCGCCGGGACCTGATCTGGGAGGAGCTCAAGCGCTGCGCGGACGAGCTGGCGGCCTGCGACGTATCGATGCAGGCCATCAGGGACATGATCCGCGAAAGCGGGGAAAGGACGGACGGATGAGGATACTGATCGCCGAGGATGAGGACGACATGCTGGACGTCCTGGAGGCGTACCTGACCCTTTCCGGCTATGATACCGTGACGGCAAAAAACGGCGCGGAGGCTTTGGCCAGAGCCCGCGAAGGGGGATTCGACGCGGCGGTGATGGACATCATGATGCCGGTGATGGACGGGGTGGAAGCGCTGAAAAGAATGCGGAAGGAAGGCGTGGACGTTCCGGTGCTCCTCCTGACGGCCAAGGCCGAAGTGCGGGACCGGGTGGCCGGGCTGGACGCCGGCGCCGACGATTACCTGACCAAACCCTTCGCCATGGAGGAGCTCCTGGCCCGGCTGCGCAGCCTGATCCGCCGGGGGGCGTCCGGCGCTCCGGACACGGTGCGGCTGGGGGAGATGACCTTGGACACGCGGCAGGGGATACTCAAATGCGTCAACTCCATTGCCCTGGTCAGCCGGGAGACCGAACTGCTTGCGCTTTTGATGCGGTCCACGGACCGGGACCTGAGCGAGAGGGAGATCCTTTCCCGGGTGTGGAAGGATCTTGCCGGCGCCGACGGTGAAACGCTGAAGCTGTATGTGCGCTATATCAACGGCAAACTGTCGAGCGTGGGGGCGCGCTATAGGGTGGAGTTCCGCCCGGCGGGCATGCGGCTGTGCCGGGAGGATGGAAAATGATCAGGCGGCTGAGGTACAGGTTCATCCTGATGGCGACGGCGGCCCTGGTCATTGCGGTGTCCCTCACCTTGACGGCGGTGCTGCTTTTGTCCTCCCGCAGGATCGACATCCAGTACGGCGCAGTCCTTGAGGCCATCCTGGAAAACGGCGGCCGCCTGCCCGGGAGACTGCCGGACGACGAGCGCATCGACGTGGACGAGATCCCGGAGCTGCTTTACGAACTGCGCTTTTTTTCCGTCACATCGGACGCGGAAGGAAACGTTTCCGGCCGGGATACGGGGCATATCGCCACGGTGGACGGACGGACGATCGACGAGGCGGTCCATGCGGCCGTCCGGTCCGGGAGGTCCCAGGGCCGGGTGCGGGTGGACCGGTTCTATTTCAATTACGCTTCCCGTGAGACACGGGACGGCAGGCTGTACGTGTTCATCGACGTGACCAGCCGGGCCTGGATCCTGAGGGAGATCACGTCCTATATGTGGATCGTGGGGCTGTGCATCGTGGTCATCTTCCTGATGATCATTTTCCATTATTCCAAGGAGGTTATTTCGCCTTATGTGGAGAGCATGGAAAAACAGCAGCAGTTCATCACCAATGCCTCCCATGAGCTCAAGACCCCCCTGGCGGTCATCAGCGCCAACACCGAAATGACCGAAAAGCTTTCCGGACAGACCAAATGGACCCGGAGCACCTTGAAGCAGGTGGAGCGGCTGAACGGCCTGGTGGCGCGTTTGGTGACCCTGGCCCGCATGCGGGAGAAAAAGCCCGAGGACCTGATGCCGGTGGATATGAGCCGCGTGGCTTCTGAGGAAGCGGACAATTTCGAGGACGTGGTGACCGTCTCCGGCAAGCGGTTTTCCAAATCCGTGGAAAGCGGCGTGACGGTGCGGGGCGACGAAAAATCCCTGCGCGAACTGTGCGCCATTTTGCTGGACAACGCCGCCAAGTACTGCGACGAGGGCGGATGCGTTTCCATTTCGCTCACCGGAGGGCGGCATCCGGTGCTTACGGTATCCAACACCTATGCCGGGGAAGGCAAGGTGGATACCAGCCGGTTCTTTGAGCGTTTCTACCGCCAGGACGGATCCCACAACAGCCAGAAGCAGGGCTACGGCATCGGACTTTCCATCGCACGGGATATCGCATTCCATATGGAAGCGAACCTGCGCTGTACCTTCAGGGACGGCGTGATCAGCTTTGCGGTGACGATGAAACGGGACGGACCGGCCGCAGGCGGAGAGAAGAGTTGAGAGCGAAGAGTTGAGAGCGAAGATGGGGGGGAGCTGTGGCGTTCCCT
>JAFWWK010000188.1 GCA_017523615.1 Clostridia bacterium | reverse complement strand
TGGTCAACGTGACCGATGGTCCCGATATTGACATGCGGCTTATTGCGTTCAAAATGTTCCTTAGCCATAGGTATCATTCCCTCCAAGATCGTCTTATTTCCCGTCCGCGTCCTTTTTCCCGCCATTGTTCAGCCGGAAGGGGACCGCGGAATGCCTGGGAAAGGAGTAATTATTTTTGTCTCACGTCAGCGTACGCCGACGATCTTTTCCGCTACGGAGCGGGGCACTTCCTCGTAATGGTCAAACTGCATGGTATACAGCCCGCGTCCCTGGGTCCGGGAGCGAAGGTCCGTCGCATATCCGAACATCTCGCTCAGCGGAACAAAGGAATGGATGCTCTGGTCCGCGTCCCTGGGTTCGATCTCTTCGATCCTTCCGCGGCGGGAATTGATGTCTCCGACCACGTCGCCCAGGTACTGATCCGGCACGATGGTTTCCACCTTCATAACGGGCTCAAGCAGTTTTTCGCCCGCCTTTTCGAGGGCTGACTTAAAGGCCATGGAACCGGCGATCTTAAAGGCCATTTCAGAGGAGTCGACCTCGTGATAGCTGCCGTCCAGCAGCGCGGCCTTGAAGTCCACCACCTGGAAACCGCCCAGGGAACCGGAAGCGCTGGCTTCACGGATGCCGTTGTCCACCGCGGGGATATACTCCTTGGGGATCACGCCGCCCACGATGCGGTTTTCAAAGCTGTATCCGGTGCCGGGAGCCACAGGCTCGATCTCGATAACGCAGTGACCGTACTGGCCGTGACCGCCGGTCTGGCGGACATAACGTCCTTCAGCCTGGACCTTCTTGCTGATGGTCTCCTTGTAGGATACCTGGGGCTTGCCCACGGTCGCTTCCACCTTGAACTCGCGCATCATGCGGTCCACGATGATCTCAAGATGAAGCTCGCCCATACCGGCGATGATCGTCTGACCGGTCTCCTGATCGGTATAGGTCTTGAAAGTGGGATCCTCCTCAGCCAGGCGCTGGAGGGCCAGGGCCATCTTGTCCTGACCTGCCTTGGTCTTGGGCTCGATCGCTACCTGGATCACAGGCTCCGGGAATTCCATGGATTCGAGGATGATGGGGTTCTTTTCATCACAGAGCGTATCGCCGGTGGTGGTATCCTTCAGGCCCACGACCGCGGCGATATCTCCGGCGTAAACATGGTCGATCTCTTCCCTGTGGTTGGCGTGCATCTGCAGCACCCGGCCGAAGCGCTCACGCTTCTTTTTGCTGGAATTGTAGACGTAGCTGCCTGTCTCCACGTTACCGGAATAGACCCGGAAGAAGATCAGCTTGCCCACAAAGGGATCGACCGCTACCTTGAACGCCAGCGCCGCGAAGGGCTCTGCGTCGTCGGCTTTGCGCTCGCATTCTGACTCGGGATCGTCAGGGTCGCTTCCCTTCACCGAAGGAATGTCCAGGGGAGAAGGAAGGAACGCGACGATCGCGTCCAGGAGCAGCTGCACGCCTTTGTTGCGGTAGCTGGTGCCGCAAAGCACCGGGGTCAGTTCGCAGTTGATCGTAGCCTTGCGCAGCGCTTCGGTCAGTTCCTCGTTGGAGATCTCCTCCTCCATCAGGAACTTTTCCATCAGCACGTCGTCCGTCTCGGCGATCGCCTCGATCATGTTCCTGCGCGCTTCTTCCGCTTCTTCGAGCATATCGGCGGGGATCTCCTCTTCGCGGATATCCTTTCCGTCGTCGTCGTAGTAGATCTCGGCGCGCATTTTAAACAGGTCGAGAATGCCGCGGAAGGTGTTCTCCTTGCCGACAGGCAGCTGGATCGGAACAGCTTTTGTATGAAGACGGTTGACCATCATATCAACGACGCGGTGGAAATTGGCGCCGGTGATATCCATCTTGTTGACATAGGCGATGCGCGGCACGTGATACTTGCTGGCCTGACGCCATACGGTCTCGCTCTGGGGCTCAACGCCGCCCTTCGCACAGAATACGGCGACCGCGCCATCCAGTACGCGCAGGGACCGTTCCACTTCCACGGTAAAATCCACGTGGCCGGGAGTATCGATGATATTGACCCGGTAACCTTTCCAGAAGCAGGTGGTCGCAGCGCTGGTGATGGTTATGCCGCGCTCCTGTTCTTCTTCCATCCAGTCCATCACGGCAGCTCCGTCATGAACTTCTCCCAACCGGTGCGTTTTGCCCGTATAGAACAGGATCCGCTCGGTGGTGGTGGTCTTCCCGGCGTCGATATGCGCCATGATCCCGATATTGCGGACTTTATCGAGGGTATGACTTCTGGGCATGCAATATGCTCTCCTTATCGATTAACGTAAAACGGGAGATTACCAGCGGTAATGGGCAAAAGCCTTGTTGGCTTCGGCCATGCGGTGCATTTCTTCCTTGCGCTTCACCGCGTTGCCGCCGTTGTTGGCCGCTTCCATCAGCTCGTTGGCCAGGCGCTCGTACATGGTCTTCTCACCGCGCTTGCGGGAGAAATCCACGATCCAGCGCAGCGCCAGGGTCTGACGGCGTTCGGGTCTGATCTCCACAGGGACCTGGTAGGTGGCGCCGCCGACACGGCGGGCCTTGACCTCCACCTGGGGCATCACATTGTTCAGAGCGGCCTGGAAGACCTCGTTGGCTTCCTTGCCGGTCTTTTCCTTGATCATATTGAAGGCTTCGTAGCACACCTGCTGTGCTACGCCGCGCTTA
>JAFWWK010000187.1 GCA_017523615.1 Clostridia bacterium | reverse complement strand
CGCCTCCAGCTCGATTTTGTTCCCGTCCACGCAGACCGCATGACTGGAGCGGCAGACGCTGATAGCTTCTGCCGCAGCATGAACCACGGGGCCCGAAAGGATACAGCCGATCAGGATACCGGCCAGCACCAGAGCAAGGTTCTTTCCTCTGTGTTTCATCGTAGTTCCTCCGTTCTGTTTAATGGCAAGCACACAATACCGAAAGGCTTTCGGAAAGTCGAGAGAAAGAAGACCGTCAAAACGGAGAAACGAAGGCGGGAAAGGGAAGCAGTTTAGCTAAGGTTTCGCAAAATAAACCGAACCCGCTGCGTGTGTTCCTCCGGGGGATGCCAGCCACAGCTTGTGATCTCGTCATATAGGGCGGCCTCATCCATGCCGCAGGACAGCATTTCGGCTGCACCGGGGAGTTCAAAGGTGTTGATGGTGTGCCGCACTCCCATATTAAAGAGCGAAGTGGCAAGCTCATCCCCATAGTCCTGCTGGATAAGCAGCATTTCCACATAGAGCTCGCCTCGCATTTGCTGTGCTCCGCGAGGATCTCCGGTATTCATGTCCGCTACGAATTCCTCCCATGCGCTCAATGCCTCCTGGTTGATGCCGGGCAGCCGTGACCGCAGGGATTCACAGAACTGAAAGTAATCCATACCTCCTTCCCCTCACTTGACCTCCACCGCCTGGACGCACCAGCGCAGGTCGCTCTGACCTCGGACGCAGGTGTAGAGGGTGATGCGGTTCTCCCCGGAGGCTGCCAGGGCCTCCCGGTCCGTCACGCTCACCTGGGCCACACTGGTCACCTCGTAGGTTCTGGTACCCAGCGCCGTGGTCAGGGTAACGGCGTCCCCGATGGAGAGGGTGTGGATCTCCCCGAAATGGCAGTTGACGCCCCGGTTGTGCCCGGCCAGCGCCACGTTCCCGTCCCAGATAGAGGTCTCGGAAAAGTGTCCCGCGCCTTTGGCAAGGGCGTCGCTGTCCGTACCCTCATAGATGCGCACTGTGAGGCCGAGGGAGGGAATTTGCAGTGAGCCCAGAGACCCGTCCGTATAGTAAAGGTCGCTCGTCACATCGGTGAAGGCCGTCGCCTGTACCCCAGCGACCTGCATCGACGGCGCATCGACGGCGCCGGGATAGACGACGGGCCCTCCGCCGATCACGGCGCTGCCGGGGTTCACGGCGGTGGAAGGGCCGAAGGCGTTCAGGGCGTAGATGCCGCCGACGCCGAAGGCGGGCGGGATCTGTACCGCGTCCTTGCTGTGATCTTCGTTGGCTTGGGCCCCGCCGTTTGCCGTATAGACGTACTCCACGGAGGTGGGCTCGGCGTAGCCCGGTTCTGCCGTTCCCTCGAAGGTATAGTCCGCCGCAAGCGCGGGGGTGCATACGGACATCAGCAGGCAGAGGGCCAGGGAGGCCAGAGGAAAAAAACGCTTCATTCGTCCTCGTCCTCCTTGCTGCTCAGATTTTCAGAGGCTTCGGCACGGCGCTTCAGGGTAAGTGCCACAGCGATTCCCGCGCCGGACACCGCGATGAGCCCCATGGGGATCAGCAGGATCTTCCAGGGGAAGGACATCGGCGCAGGCTCCGCTTCGCCGGTCGGCAGATGCGTTTCGCTTTCCCGCACGGTCCATTCTTCGGCAGGTTCTTCCGTGGGTGCGGGCGTCTCTGTGGGCTCCGGCTCCACCGGCGCCAGGGAGATGCCCTCGAAGATGGCGATGTAGCGGACACGATTCAGGTTGATGCGGCTGACCGTGCCGGTGTACTCCGCCGTCACGGTATAGCCCTTCACATAGCTGCTTGTGCTGGTTCCGGTATAGGTGGCCACGGCGGTGTAACGTTCGCCCACGGCATAACCATCCACATTGGCCGCGTTGCTGATCTGCCAGTCGATGGACTGGAGGGTCAGGGTCTTGCCGTTATCCTCGATGCTCTTGGGGATACAGGCGGTATCCTGCCCGTCCAGGTTGGGATAAGTGCGGGTGGCGGACAGCTCCTTG
>JAFWWK010000186.1 GCA_017523615.1 Clostridia bacterium | reverse complement strand
GACCTTCAGGGCGTAATAGAACTGGAAGGCCACGAAGGCGCTTTCCCCCTGGGCTCCCAGCTTGAGGCAGTCGTTCCAGTCGGCGTGCAGCCCGGCGGGCATGCCGTGGGCGCCGAGGTGGTTCAGGGTGAAGTCGATGGCGCGTCTGAGATGTTCCAGGACCGTGCCCTCGTCCCTGTCGGCGAAGGGGATGACCTTGTCCAGGAAGGCCTTGTCGCCGGTCTCGGCGATGTATTTGTACACCGTGGGGAACAGCCACATGGCGTCGTCGGCGCGGTAATGGGGATGGCCGGTCTCCCGGACGTAGCTTTCGTCCTCAGGGGTGTTTTCATGGCCGGCGTTGTGGGTGAATTTCACCAGGGGCAGGCCGCCGCCGTGGTGGACCTGGGCGCTGAGCATGAATTCGATGCGCTCCCTGGCCATGTCGGGATCCAGGTGGATGATGCCCTGGATGTCCTGGACCGTGTCGCGGTAGCCGTAGCCGTTGCGCTCGCCGCAGTAGATGAGGGACGCGGCGCGGCTCCAGACGAAGGTGGTAAAGCACTGGAAGGCATTCCAGGTGTTGACCATGGTGTTCAGATCCTCGTCGGGGGTGCGGATGTCCAGGTTGTTCAGCTTCCGATGCCAATAGTTCTTCAGTTCGTCCAGCTCTTTTTCGACCTTGCCGGCCACGTCCGGCTGATAGGAATCCATCAGCTTACGCGCTTCCGCCTGGGTGCGCTGGGACAGGATGAAGGCCATGGAGGCGCTTTCGCCGGGAGCCAGGGTCACGACGGTGTGCAGCGCGCCGCAGGGATTGCCGTTGAAGTTGAGGGAATCGTCAAGGCGCCCTTCAACGACGGCCTTGGGATTGACGAAGCGGTTGGGGCCCAGGAACCTTTCCCTGCGCCCAGTGTAGCTGACCACGGGGGCGCCGGCCAGGCCGAAGAACCGCTCGGAGCCGTTGGAACCGTCGGGGTTCACATGGCAGAAGCGGTTGATGCGCTGGAGGATAAAATCGTCATGAAATTCAGTCATCGTGATGAACTGGGTGTACTGCATGTTCACCAGGTCCTGGGTATAGAAGGACTCGGTGGTGAATTCCGCGTAACCGAAAACGGAGAGAGTGCGGGGACGGTCCGATTCGTTGGTCACCTTCAGGCGCCATACTTCGTGGGTGGCGTCCAGGGGCACGTAATACAGGACCTTGGACTTTACGCCGCTGTACTGGGATTCGATCTCGGAATAGGAGGTGCCATGGTGGCAGACGGTCTTATATTCGTCCAGGGGCTTTTCCGTGGGACGCCATGAGGCGGACCAGAAATCGCCGCTTTCGTCGTCCCGCAGGTAGATGTAGCGGCCCGGCTCGTCGAACTGGTTGAACATATACCGGAGAATCCTTCCGGCGGCGCCGGACTTGACGAAGGAGTAGCCGCCGGCGTTCTGGGTGACGATGGCGCCGTAGGCGGGGCTGCCCAGGTAATTGGCCCAGGGCATGGGCGTGCGGGGATCCGTGATGACGTATTCCCTGGCCGCGTTGTCGAAATATCCGTATTGCATCCAAGGTACCTCCTTTGATCTGTCGGATTGCGGAGCGCAAACGTTTGCAAACTTATTTTATCACAAGCGTGAAAAGTTGAAAAGACCGGAAGCGCGCCGAAAACAGCTTTTCCTGCTTTTTTCTTAATACCGGCCGGCACCCGGAAGGCGGGTAAAGTTCAGGATCCCACGTTCCCCGGATATCCTGTATCCGGGGAACGTCTGATGGGAATGAACAGAAACGGTCATTTCTGTCTTTTCATTGTTTTTTTCATGTTTTAGAAGAATCCGCGGTCCGGGAAAAGGGAAGGGAAAGGTTGACAGGACCCCGTCGGCATTCTATACTGTCGATGTATATCGCTGCAACAGCGCACAATTGAAGGAGGAAACACCACATGAAGAAACTGCTTGCTGTCCTGCTGGCTGCCGCCATGCTTCTGAGCCTGTGCTGCACTGCGTTCGCGGAGCCGTCCGAAGGCGCGACCTACAAGATCGCGATCATGACCGGCACCACCTCCCAGGGTGAGGAAGAGTATTATGCCGCCACCTCCCTGAAGGAAAAATATCCCAACATCGTGCTGCATGACACCTATCCCGACGCCTTCTCTTCCGAAGTGGAGACCACCATCTCCAAGCTGATCGCCTTTGCTTCCGATCCCGACGTGAAGGCCATCATCTTCGTCCAGGCCGTGCAGGGCGCTACCGCTGCCTACACCCAGATCCTGAAGGACATGGGCCGCGAGGACATCCTTCTGATCGCCGGCGTTCCCGCCGAGGATCCCGCGGACATCTCCGCGGCTGCCGACATCGTGCTGGCCAACGACGAGATCGGCTGCGGCTACCAGGTCGCGGACATCGCCAACATGTGGGAATGCGACGT
>JAFWWK010000185.1 GCA_017523615.1 Clostridia bacterium | reverse complement strand
CTTCAAGAATGAAGTATTTCCAACATTGAAAAAGGTTGTTGATCGTCTGTGTGTGACTATCAACAACCTTTCAAAGAAAACCGTCTTGAGCATTACCTGTAGGGACTGGATATTTAAAATGTTTAATTGAGAATAGTATTAAGGATCGCCCGCAGCTTCCAGCCATATTGGTCCAGGAGTTTATGGATCTTTTTACCGGCGTCCCTGTCGTTGCCGCTGTCGATCAGAAGGACTTCGTTTTCCCCTGTTCTGATCAACCCGATCTTTGCCGGGCTCTCTATGTAAAAGCACCTTTCGGATGCCCTGACCAATTCGTACATCTCTTTCACCCTTCCTAAAAGCGGCGCTGCGCTTTCCATAAGAAAAGCGCAGCGCCGCCGCATTGAACGAACGCCTTAATCGGAGGCTTTGAGCAGGTGCGCGCATTCCTTCTCGAAGGAGATGAAAGCGTTCTCGCCCACATCGAACACCCTTTTGTTCACCGGGCAGTTGTCCGCGATCTTCACCAGCGTATCCCCCACCATGACATGATAGTTCTGATAACTGCCCATAAAGCAGGACAGGATCACCTTGCAGGGGATCTGTCCCTTTTCGGCGATCTGGATGGCCTCGGGGCGCAGGACGATCTTGCAGATATCCCCGGCGCTGACGGGATAGTCGCTTTCCACCTGAACGTCAGAGCCGATCACCGATACGGTCACCACGCCGCTCTGGGTCCCCTTCACCACGCAGGGCAGGAAATTGCACTCACCGATGAAATCCGCGACAAACTCGTTCACCGGATGGTAATAGATCTCATGGGGCGAACCCATCTGCTCGATGATCCCCTTGCGCATCAGGATGATCTTATCGGAAATGGACATGGCCTCGCTCTGGTCATGGGTAACGTAGATGGCGGTGATGCCCAGCTGCTGCTGTATGCGGCGGATCTCTGTGCGCATCTGAACGCGGAGCTTGGCGTCCAGGTTGCTAAGCGGCTCGTCGAAGAGCAGAACGCCAGGCTCTACCACCAAGGCCCTGGCCAGTGCGACGCGCTGCTGCTGGCCGCCGGAAAGCTGGTTGGTCATACGCTGTTCCATCCCGCTCAGCTCCACCAGTTCAAGGATATCCTTCACACGCTGGGCGATCTCTGGCTTGGGCACTTTTCTGAGTTTCAGGCCGTAGGCCACGTTGTCAAACACGTTGTAATGCGGGAACAGGGCGTAGCTCTGGAACACCATGGCGGTATCCCGTTTGTTGGGGGTCAAAGCGTTGATGGGTTCTTCCCCCAGGTAGATCTCGCCCTCGTCCGGGCTCTCGAAGCCCGCGACCATGCGGAGCGTGGTGGTCTTGCCGCAGCCCGAAGGCCCCAGCAGCGTAATGAAGGAACCCGGTTCGATATTCAGGCAGCAGTCGCTGACAGCGTAGAAGTTTTTCTTTGTCTTGGGATCCTGGTATATTTTCGATACATGCTCAAGGCGTACGCCTTTAGGTGCCTTGGCGCTCATAATACGGCCTCCTTTTCTTGTCCCTGAGCCCTGCGGGCTTCACGGATCATCTTTTTCTCTTCTTTCTCCGCGTGGCGCTGGGACCTGCTTGTCCCGAAGAATTTGATGAACAGGTTCATCAGCAGCACGGCGCCATAGGTGATCACGATCAGGATCGTCGCAAAGGCGCAGGCCAGGCCATAGGAACCTTTTTCAGCAAACTCGTTGATCTGCACCGTGATCAGCAGATAGCTGGGCGTGACCAGCAGGATGATGGCCGATATGGCGGTAATGGAGCGGACGAACGCCGTGACCAGGCCGGACAGGAAAGAATCCTTGATCAGCGGGAGGGTGACCGAAGTGAACACCTTCAGGCTGCCCGCTCCCATGTCATACGCTGATTCCTCGATGGATTTGTCGATCTGCCTCAGGGCCGAAATGCCGCTCCTGGTACCTGTGGGAAGCGAACGGACGATGAAAACGATCACCAGAATGACGCCGGTGCCGTAGATCCCCTGGAGGAATCCCGTACGGAACATCCCCCCCGCAAAGCCGCGTATATACCCGATACCCAGCACCGTTCCCGGGACCGCCATGGCCAGCATGGAGACCAATTCGATATAACCCTTGGCCTTGAACTTCCTTTTGACCACCAGGTAGGAGATGATCATGCTGAGAAGGGCAGTGATCGGAGATGCGATCAAGGACAGACGGAAGGAATCCCAGAAGGCCTTGAAACCCTTGTACCGGTTGAACACCTGTTCGAACCACTTGGTGGTCAGGGTGAAATCCCTGCCCCAGGTCTTGAACAACGCGCCAAAGGGGACGCAGGCGTACATGACGATAACGAACAATGCGATCATTGAGCACAGGATCGTCAGCGGGATCGCGACGCTCTTATCCTCGATCAGCATCCTGACCCTGGAAGCCTTGCCGGTCAGGGTCGCGGCAGTCTTGCGTTCAAGGTAGTATTTCTGCACCACAAACATGGCCATCGTGATCATCAGCAGGACCACGGCCATGGCACAGGCACCGTTTTTGTCATAGGCGCCGGTGATCTGAAGGTAGATGGTGGTGGCCAGGGTGTCATAGGAACCGCCGATGATCATGGGGTTGGCAAAGTCGGCGATGGATTCGATGAAGGTGACCAGGAACGCGTTGCCGATACCGGGAAGCAGCAGGGGGAAGGTCACGGATGTGAACACCTTCATCCGGCTGGCACCCATATCCCGGCTGGCTTCCTCCATGGAGGGATCGATGTTTTTAAGCAATCCGCGGAACATCATGTAGCAGACCGGGAAGAAAGTCATGGTCTGCACGATGACGATGCCCCAGTAGCCGTAAACACTGTTGTCGTAGATCCCCAGAAGGTGCCTGGTGACGATGCCCGCTTTCCCGAACAGCATGATCATGGACAGGGAAAGCACAAAGGGCGGCGAGACCACGGGCAGCATGGAGACCACCTTAAACAGCCCGGCCATAAAACGGGTGCGGACCTTGACGTATACCTCCACATAGGCGAACAGCAGGCCGATGAAGGTAGAAAGGAGACCGACGACGGCCCCGATCTTCAGCGTGTTGCCGATGGCCCGCCTGAAGGCAAAGGAAGCAAAGGAATTTTGGAAGAAATTGAGCGTCACTCCGGTATCTGAGGAATAGAATGCGTCCACAAGAAGGATCGCCAGAGGATAGACAATGAAAACCGTCAGAAAACCGATCAAGACCACGATGGTGGTCACCAGCACCGGATCGCCCATCAGTTTCTTCCGGTCCAGGGATTTTCCCTGACGCACAGACATAGCGGTCTCTCCTTTCCGAATGATCAGTGCGAAAAGCTTTATAATGCTTTTAAAAACGGGGGAAGGCGGCTGTAACCTCCTTCCCCCGTCTTTTTCACGGTCCTGAAGGAACCCTGTTCCTTCCGTCCGGACGGATATGGATTTCCGGACCGGCGGAGACGCTGATCCTGTCAGGATCGAACTTTAGACCGGATCACTTGGTCTGGAAACGGTCGTCTCCGCCGCCGAGGGCTTCCATCACTTCGGCGATGTAGGTGGTGATATTCAGCTTGGCGTCTTCGAAGTCATAGTCCATGACGTTTTCGGGATCCAGGCCGAATTCCGCCGCCTGCGCGGGCTGCTCCGCGTTGTCGATGACCAGGAACTGATAGGAACCGAACTCATCGGCCTGCTCGACGCAGTCGGGGCTCAGGGCGTACTCGATCCACAGCTTCGCGGCGTTCATATGGGCAGCGCCCTTGAAGATGGCGGTGGCGCCGATCTCGAAGGAGGTCCCGCTGGAGGGAACAACCAGACCGATGTTGTCGTATCCGTTGTCGACGATCTGGGTGATGCCGTCATGCAGGAAGTCGATGCCGATCACGCACTCGCCGGTGCCCACGTTCTTGGAGGGGCCGGAGCCGGATTT
>JAFWWK010000184.1 GCA_017523615.1 Clostridia bacterium | reverse complement strand
GGACCGCTGGCCCGTCATCACCGCTACGGGGCCCCTGAAAGGCGCCGGCGTCTATTTTGACCGGATCACCGTCGGCGGCACCATCAACGTGATGATGGCCGCGGCCAAGGCCGAGGGCAACACCATCCTGTACAATGCCGCCAAGGAACCCCACGTGGTGGACCTGGCCAACTTTATCAACTCCATGGGCGGCTCGGTCAAAGGCGCGGGCACCGACACCATCCGCATCAAGGGCGTCAAACAGCTGCACCATTCCACCTACGCGGTCATCCCCGACCAGATCGAGACCGGCACGCTGATGATCGCCGCCGCGGCCACCCGGGGCGAGGTGACCATCCACGGCTGCATCCCGACCCACATGGAAAGCCTGACCGCAAAACTGCTGGAAATGGGCGTCCCAGTCACCGAATCCGACGACGCCATCAGGATAGGCGTCCTGCGCGGGCACCGGGCCGTGAATATCAAGACCCAGGAGTACCCCGGGTTCCCCACCGACCTCCAGCAGCCCATGTCCGCCATGCTTACCATGGCCAAAGGCCGCAGCGTCGTGATCGAATCCATTTTTGAAAACCGCTTCAAGCATCTGAGGGAAATGATGCGCATGGGGGCCCAGGTCACCCTCCTGGACCAGACCGCCATCATTGAGGGCGTATCAAAGCTGTACGGGTCCCCCGTCACCGCCACCGACCTGCGCGCCGGGGCTGCCCTGGTGGTCGCCGGTCTGATGGCCCAGGGCGATACCGAGATCTACGAACCCGGCTTCATCACCCGGGGTTACGAACGTCTTGAGGAAAAGCTGCGCTCGCTGGGCGCCGATATCCGCCGGGAAAAGATTTAATACTATTCTCAAATTGAAATCATCAATTTGAAGATCCGCGCGCTACGCTTTTCTCTGCCGCGCAAAGCGCGTCATGCCGTCCGATCCTGAACGTGCCTTCGGCGCTATAAAAAGGCTTTTTGCCTTTTTTAAACAGGATCAGTATAAGGAGCCTGATCATGAACGCCTTCGAAACGCTTGGCCTTACGGAAAACGCCCCCGAAGCCGATATCCGGCGGGCTTATCACGCCCTGGCCAAAACCTGCCATCCGGATCTTTTTTCCGATTCGGCCGAACAGGCCGCCGCCCAGGAGAAAATGATCCAGTTGAACCTGGCCTACCGGGAAGCCCTGCAGCGCTGCTCCAACCGCCCTGCGCCCAGCCATTACGTGGTCCTCAGCCCGGAAAAGGCCATGGCCATGGCCCAAAGCTATTATGAACGCAAACAGTACGACCGGGCGTTGATCCAGCTGAGCCATATCGAAGAAAAAACCGCCCCCTGGTATGCCCTCCAGGGCGATATCCTGATGGGCATGGGGCAGTATCAAAGCGCGCTGCAGTCCTTCAAGATCTGCACCCGTATGGATCCGGAAAACAGGGACTATCACGAAGCGACTCTCCGGGCCGCCGTCGCCGTGCGCAAGCATCAGAAGATCCACTACCGCATCGCCGACTGGGCCAAGGGCCTGCTGAAAAAATGACCATTTCCGCGCCTGCGCGTCTCCGCTTTTCCGCGGGGTTTTTTTTTGTATTTTTATATCTCTTTTGCGGTCCTTTCCCGCGTTTTCCCGCTCCTGTCCCGCCATGCCGCGTGGTCCGTCCTTCCCGGCGCCGGGACAGTTTTTCCCGTCACGCCAATGGGAAACTATGCTCCGTCGGTGCGGGACATATGCGAATACCTTTCCCGCGCCTTTATGATGTCCTCAGCGATCACCGGTCCGATCCCCCGTATCCGAAGAAGATCGGAAAGGGATAAAGACAGCAGCTGATCAGCCGTGGTCACGCCCGCCTTCAAAAGGCAGCGCTTCGTGTGCGTGCATGAGATGATCGGATCAAGCCCGGACGGGGGCAAATCAGCGCATGGCCTGCCGCCGCGTTTTTTCGTCATATCAGATCCCTTTCCCGATCAATCGATCGCTGAGCGTACGGGATAACGCCGTTCCATCACCGGATCCCGTCATCCGCCCTGTTTCCCGTTCCCGGCGGCGCGCCGCGCCTCTTTCCGCCGGCGGCGCTCCTCCTCCAACCGCTCCATTCGGGCCCTGCGCTGCCGCTGTTCCCTGATCCGTTCCTGGCAGTCGGTCAGATATGTGACGTACCCTTTCCCATAGGTATTCTTTTCAAATTTCTTCAGCAGCCTCCCGGCCGAGCAATAGGAATCGTATTCATCGTCGGGGGAAATGGCGGCGTCCCGGAAGATCAGCGTGCAAACGATCACCATGATGATATTGCACCCAAGCGACGCCCGCGCATCGGACCTTGCGGTTTCCACATAGGCCGAAAGAAACCGAATGCCCGCCTGCCGGGCTTCCTCCTCGGTCAATGCGCCCGCGTCGATGGCAAGGACTTCATCATACAGCTGCTCCAGGCGCTTTTGCTTATCCTCATAACGCTCCATCAGTGTCCTTCTTTCAACGCTGTTCATCTATCTTGCCGTTTGATATCCAGTGTATCACCGAGTGCAGGAAAAAGAAAGGGGGGCTGCCAAAGCCGGGGGCCGATACGGATCCATGCCCGGGTCCTGTGTTTCCATACTCAAGGCAGTCTTTCAGGGACAAACCGAAAAATGACCGTTCGCAACTTTTTTACCGGGAAACACGGCCATGGATGTGTTACAGTATCCTTGCCCGAAGGGAAAAGCCCCGATGGGAAAAAACGGGCAGACGAAGAAACACTTTCCGGACAGCGAAGGAAAGACTCGCACCCGTAGCTCAGAAGGCAGAGCGACGGTCCCTTAAACCGACGGCCGCAGGTTCGATGCCTGCCGGGTGCACTAAAAGCACGGACAGCAATTACCGTTACCATTCAAGGCGCAGTTGCGCCTTCGAGTCCCGCCGGCAGGAATGCCGTAGCTAAACAGGTCATAGCGGCGAAAAAACGACCGACCGTGCTTTGTACATGATCCTGTAGTTCAATGGCAGAACACCGGGCTTTCAATCCGGGAACATGGGTCCGATTCCCATCAGGGTTGCTGGATCACAGTCCCGATCCCAAGTAAGGATCGGGACTGTGATTTTTTTGTTCCGGCCCCGGACCGCGGGTATTTTTGACAGAGCGTCATTATATTGGCAGGGCGGTCCCTTCTCCGCCCGCACAGAAGAAATGGCCGCAGGCGCTTTACTCGCCGCGGCCGTTCGGCCTGGAAATGATCTCCCGCCATTTCCTTGAGAACATATAGTATCCGATCATGCAGCACATACCGAAAAAGAAGGAGATCGGGAAGCACAGCATGATCCATGTGCCGTCGAAAAAGGCCCTGATCATATGGGCGCTGGGGATGCGCACAGCCCAGAGCATCAGCAAATTGACGGCGGTAGTATAGCGCACCAGGCCCGCGCCGTTGACGATGCAGATGATGCTGTTGAACACCGAAAACATCCACTGGCTGAGCATCAGCACCGACACATACCTGTCCGCGTACATCAGCACCGTTTCGTCCCCCGTGAATATACGCAAAAGCGGCATCCTGCACACCAGGAAAAGAAGCCCGCTCGCCAGCGTGATAGCCCCGGCGGCGATGGGTATCCTCCGGTATCCCTGCCGCAGACGGTCGTAATTGCCCGCCCCGCAGTTCTGCCCTGAAAAAGTGGTGGCTGCCGACGACATACCGGAAACGGCGATGTTCGCCATGCCCGTGATCCGGCCCGATACCGCCTGTCCCGCCATGAAAACAGCGCCCTGGGAATTGACAAGGGTCTGGAGGGCCACGTGCCCCATGGAATACAGGGAATGATTCAGCCCGATGGGCAGGCCGATGCGCACGATGGCCCTGAGGTGCTCGCCGGAAAGCTCCAGGCTGAATACCGGCAGATCCAGATCGCGGTGCTGCCTGCGGATATAGATCACACTGGCGATCCAGCTGACGTACATCGACACGGCGGTGGCCAGGGCTGCCCCCGGCGCGTCCATGCCCGCCCCGGCCACCAGGATCAGGTCCAGCACGATGTTGGAGGCGCATGACACCATCAGGAAATACAGCGACGCCGTGCTGTTGCCCATGCCCCTGAGGATACCCGCGTTCATGTTATACCCGATGTTTCCCAGGGACCCGGCCAGCACGATGCGCACATACGCTTTGGACAGGGGCATCGCCTCCTCGGGCACATCCATCAGCCTGAGGATCGCCGGGGCCAGGAAAAAGCCCAGGATCCCCACGCCGATGCCGACGATCCACACAAAAGCTGACGCGGTCCGGCATACACCGGTGGTCTTTTCACGGTCCCCCGCGCCGTAATACTGCGAGATCAGTATGGATACGCCCGTCCCGATGCCAAGAAAGATACACAGCACCGCCTCCACCGGCTGGGCGCTGGTCCCCACCGCCGCAAGGGACGTGGTGCCGCAGTATTTGCCGATCACCAGGGTGTCCACGGTGGTATACAATTGCTGCAGGATATTACCGATCACCAGCGGGAGGGCAAACAAAAGGACCTTCCGCATGATCGGCCCGTATGTCATATCGATGACCCTGTCCCGTTTTCTTTCGCTCATCCGCGTCCCCCGGCTCCCCGATTTTCAGCCTCCGCACATTCCAAAATGCCTCGTCCCTTCCCATCATATCACACGCCTTCGTTATCCAGAAGAAAAAAATATCATAACCATTCCAAAACTTCACTCTCCACCCTCCGTTCTTCTCTCTCCGCTCTTCTCTCTGCTCCGTCTTCGCTCTCCCCCGCTTGCCAAGGCCGCCGGGCCGTGTTATGATACGATAAACAATAACACGATCATTGATCGGGAGGGATGCCGAATGGACAGCCGGATCGTACGCGACACCTTCAAACTCGGCTTCGGCCTGATGCGCCTGCCCAAGCTGCCCGACGGAAGCACCGATATCCCCCAGGTATGCGACATGGCGGACCGGTTCCTTGCCGCCGGCGGCACCTATTTTGACACGGCTTTCGTATACGACAAGGGGCGCTCTGAGGAAGCGTTCCGCGCCGCCGTGGCCGACAGGTATCCCAGGGAAAAATACACCCTGGCCACCAAGCTGAACGCCAATTTGCAGTGCCGGGACGAGGAAAGCGCCAAAGCCCAGTTCTACACCAGCCTTGAGCGCACCGGCGCCGGGTATTTCGATTATTACCTGCTCCATTGTATCATGCGGGGCACATACACCCGGTATGACGATTACCGCCTGTGGGATTTCCTGCAGGAGCAGAAGGAAAAGGGCCTCGTCCGGCACACCGGCTTTTCCTTCCACGCCGACCCGGAGCTTTTGGACGAGGTCCTCACCGCTCACCCGGAGGTGGACTTTGTCCAATTGCAGTTGAATTATTCCGACTGGGAAAACCCCGGCATCGCCTCCCGGGAATGCTGGGAGACCGCCCGGAGGCATTCAAAGCCCATCACGGTGATGGAACCCCTCAAGGGCGGCGCCCTTGCGGACCCGATCCCATCGGTCAAAAAGATCTTCGCCGAGGCGGACCCGTCCCTTCCGCTGGTCTCCTGGGGCATCCGCTTTTCCGCCGGCCTGGAGGGGGTCATCACGGTGCTCTCCGGCATGTCCACCCTTTCACAGATGGAGGAGAACCTCTCCTTCATGAAGGATTTCAGACCGCTGGACGAACGCGAAACGGCCGTGATCCGAAGGGCCCAGACCGCCCTGAACGAAAACAGGGACATCCCCTGCACCGGATGCCGCTACTGTGTCGACGGGTGCCCCATGGGCATCCCGATCCCGGATATCTTCACCGTGGCCAACCGCCAGCGCAACAACGAGGGCTTCCGGCAAGTGCGGGAATACAATATCGCCACCACCGGGAAGGGCCGCGCCTCCGACTGCATTGCCTGCGGGCAGTGCGAAGGCGCCTGCCCCCAGCACCTGAACGTTATCGAATACCTGAAACAGTGTGCCGAACGCTTTGAAAAATAAGCAGGAAGAAAAAGATGCTCAAACGATTCATCGCCTATTACAGGCCCCATAAAAAGCTGCTGATCATGGATCTGCTGGCCTCGCTCCTCATCTCCCTGATCGGCATGGTCTACCCCGTGGTGACCAACCGGATGCTGAACGACTACATCCCCAACCGAATGTATTCCACCATCGTCATCGCAGGCCTCCTGGTGCTCTTCCTTTACACCGTCCGGATGCTGATGCGGTATTTTGTGCAGTTTTACGGGCACATGATCGGCGTAAGGATGCAGAGCCGCATGCGGCGGGACCTGTTCGCCCACCTGGAAAAGCTGCCCTTCAGC
>JAFWWK010000183.1 GCA_017523615.1 Clostridia bacterium | reverse complement strand
GTATTTGGAGCATAGCGAATGATTATTTCTGAAGCCTACTCTGAGCATACCCCTAATGGGAGGCGGCAGCCCCTATTGCCTTCCCCCCCCCGCAGGGGGAAGGGGGACCGCGGAGCGGTAGATGAGGTTCCCCCCTCCACCTATGTCCGGCCCCCTTATCCGGAGGGAACTCCCCTTTGCCTTCCAAGTCGCTTGTTTTCGCGCGCTGCAGGAGAACCTCATCCACCGCCTTGCGGCGGTCCCCCTTCCCCTGAAGGGGAAGGCTTACGGGGTCTTCCTTGCTGATCGAGCGTATTTGGAGCATAGCGAATGATAATCTCTGAAGCCTACTCTGCACATACCCCTAATGGAAAGCGGCAGCCCCTTTTGCCTTCCCCGCGCACGGGGAAGGCGTACGGAGTCTTCCTTGCTGATCGAGCGTAATTGGAGCATAGCGAATGATAATTTCTGAAGCCTACTCTGCACATACCCCTAATTGGAGGCGGGAGTCCCTACTGCCTTCCCCGCAGCGATCACCCGCTTCATTTGTTCTTTTTGCCCTCACACCCCATCAATTCCCAAAGATATGCGCAGACCCCATCGAAATTCCTTTTGATCTCAAGATTATCGATCCGCACGACCCGCAGACCCAGACTCTCCAGCCATGCGTCCCTTTTCCTGTCTTTTTCAGGCATTGCCCCCTCATAATGCTGAGCTCCGTCCAGCTCGATCACAAGCTTTGCACTGCTGCAATAGAAATCTACAATATAGTCGCCAAACTGCTTCTGCCTTCTGACCTGTACCGGCAGTTCACGAAGAAAATCATACCACAAATGCTTTTCTTCTTCCGTCATTTCCTTTCGCAGTTTTTGCACCAGAGGCCTGTACTTGTGATTATAGCGAGTTTGCGGCATGATCACCTCATCCGTCAAATTGACGGATCGCTTTTTCTTGTAATACTCATCTCAAATTGGTTTAGCCAATTTGAGATGCCGCGTGCTTCGCACGCTCATGCCGCGCAAAGCGCGTCATTCCATCTCATGCGATCTCATACGCGCCTTCGGCGCTATTAAAACAGCATTGGCTGTTTTAAAATGAGATCAGTATAAGATGTACTCCTCGCGCAGGCAGGAAAAAGCCCTCTATTGTAAGTTTATTCCATATATCAGCCGACAGTGGGATGCCCCCATCGCATTCTCAGATAATTCGTCAAAACCGATTCAAAACTTCACTCTTCACTCTCAGCTCTGTCCTGATACATATCATCAGCCCGTCGCGGCACTTTTCGCTCGAAAGCCTTTCCTCCGGCGGCACATGGATAAATCCCCTGGGCACATCCGGGCCGTAAAGCATCAGCTGATAAAACACATCGTTGCATACAAAGGTCCCCGCGGTGAAGGATACCGCTGCGGGCAGCCCGGAAGAGCGCAGGTCCCGCGCCATTTCCTCCGCCCGAAGACAGGTGAATATGCCGTCCGGGCCCGAAGCGTCGATGGTCTCCCCCGCCGCCGTCCTGCCCGCGTTGTCGGGGATCGCTGCGCTGCGCCAGTTGATCGCGATGCGCTCCGGGGTGATCGCGTCCCTGCCCCCGGCGACACCCGTGCAGATGATCACATCCGGCTTCAGCTCCTCCGCCTCCGCCAGCAGGCGTTTTCCAGCCGCGCCGTATTCCACAGGCAAAAGACGGGGGCATATCTCAATGTCCCCGTCCCGGCCTGGCAGGCGGCGGACCGCCTCCCAGGATGCGTTTGTATTATTATCTCCAAAGGGCTCAAACCCTGTGATCATCACTCTGCGGGCCATATTCCCTCCGCAGTTTTTTCTTGCATTCAGCGGCGCTCATACATCACGAGCGTCTTCCTTTCATCAAACCGGACTCTCTTCAGTTTGATCATTCTTCCCCAAGCCATGCCCCGACGATGGCGTCGCTCCAGGTCATGTTCTCCTCGATCCTGTAATTGACAAGATCGGACCTGTAAAAATCCACATAGTAATTGCCATAGATCGGGATCATCGGCAGGATATCGTTGAAGCGTTTCTGGAAGGCAAACCAGTTTTTCATATATTCAGCGACATCCCCCGGCCGGGTGGTCCGCATGGCGACGGCAGCGTCGTAAAGCTTTTTGTCGATAAGGTTGGTATAAGCCCAGCTGCCGTCGGGCATAAAATGCACGGAAGGCTCGTAGACCGGATAGAAATTGGAACCCAGGCAGAACATATCGGCTTCCCGGTCCTCCTGCTGATACCATTTGGACAGGAGGTCCGCCATCGGGACCGCTTCCATCGTCACCCGGATCCCGGCTTTTTCAAGGATGTCCGCCATACAGGGCTGAAGGGACTCAACGATATTGTTCCCCTCGGGATAAAGCAGGCGCAGGTCCAGCACCACGCCGTTCTTTTCCCTCAGGCCGTCGGCGTTCAGGCGCCAGCCGTCCTGCTCCAGAAGAGAAGCGGCCATGTCCGGATTCGGTACATAGTGGACCAGGCTGCTTATGTCGATCCCTTCGCATCCTTTGGGAGGAGTGATCTCACCGACAGCGATCCTGTACATCCACTGGCCGATGCCGTACCAGCCGTCCACGCAGACGCCGAAATCCCCGGAGTAATCCTCCGTCAGCTGATCCCTGTCCATGCACCAGGCGATGGCCTTCCTGACGGCTTCGGATGCCACCGTGGGGCGTTCGCACGCGAAGCTCAGGAAGAAAAGCCCGGTCCGCGGATAGTCGGTCATGGAAAAGCCCGCTTCATACATCCGTTCCAGCCCGTCCATGATCGGATCCATCCGGGTCACCTTATTCAGCAAGCCGAATTCACCGTCCGCCAGTTTATCGATCATGGTATCGTTCTCAGCAAGGGTATAGGTCAGGCGGGAAATGGAGGGATACTCACCCTCCGCGTTTCCCTTGTAAAACGGGTTGACCGCAAATTCCGCCGTGACTCCGTCCCAGGATGTCAGCATGTAAGGGCCGGAAACTACGGAAGGATGGGACATATATCCCGTTTCCGGGTCGAGCACGGTCCTGCTCAGGAGCTCCGCCGTAAAGAGCGGCTCCCCGTCGGGATCCTCGATGTTGCTGAGGAACACCCCTTCACCGTCGTCCCTGACCTCCACGCCCGGGGCGATCACGGAAATGGGATAGGGATTGCAGCGGAGCAGGCCCATTTCATAGAAAAAGGGCAGGTATTCATGGTTCAGCGTCAGTACCAGGGTGTCGTCGGACGGCACCCGGACGCCGGAAAGCGGCGCGCCTTCATCGATGTATTCAGCGTATCCCGCGAGGGGCTCGATGCGCAGCGGGCGCGCGCCGATCTCCTCAAGGACAGGAGAAAGGCAGAAGAGATACGAAAAGGCATAGTCCCACGCCGTGATCTGTTTTCCGTCGGACCAGGTCAGCTCGTCGCTGAGGATGAAGGTGAACACATGATCCCCGGCCTTATTCTCCTCCCAGGACCATTCGACGACCACCGTCGGGTCCACGGTCCACCTGGCTTCGGCCTCGTCCCACATGATCAGGTCATATCCGTGCAGCAGCTGCCGCACGTCGATATCCGACGTGGCGTCCCCCCACAGCTCGGTGAAGAACTCCCCGCGCATCGGGGTGGGATTGCCCACCACCACGTGATCCGCCTCCGCCAGGGACGCTGCCGGACAGCAGACGTTAAGAAGCACTGCCGCCGCCAGCAAGGCGCAGAGCCTGACACCCAGGCATCCCTTATGATCAGAAAGCCCTTTTCGGCGCGCGGCCGATGGCAAATTGAAGAAAAACCTTTTCATAGGCGTTCCTTTCTCAGCTTATCCGCGTCCCGTCGCCGCCCTCCCAACGCGTCAAAGCGGGAGGGGCGGCCCCGGCGGGATCACTCCAGGCAGTCGCCCACGTTGAAGTAGATCACACCGATACCCAGCGGCGTGTCAGGCTCGGGAGTCGGCACGTCGGTGCGGGTATAGATCACCTTCACGGTCAGGTCGTTTCCGGGCATGGTTCCCTTTACCACCTTCTCGGTGGGGGTATAGCCCGCAATGACGGGGCTGGTGACACTGTAGGGATCGCCCTTCTTAAGGATAGCGGTATAGGTCTCCTCGGCCTCCGTGCCGTCCTCAAACACGTAGATGATCGTCAGCGTATAGGTCTTGGGTGCGGGCGTGGGCGAAGGCGGGCTGCTCTTCTTCGTGTTGGTGACGGTCGTCACGTTCCCGATGGTCTTGACGGTGGTCGTATACCCGGAGACGCTGTTCTCCTTCCAGGAATACTTGATCTCCTTGCCGTCCTGGTACCTGGGCACCTCCACCGTCAGGGTCCAGTTGTTATCCTTGCTCAGCTTATAGGTTTTCATTTGCGCGGAATTCGCATACAGGGTCACCGTGACGGAGGTGAGGCGCTTGGAAGAATTGCTGTCCTTCCATTCCTTCTTTACTGTAAGGCGGACCGTTTCGGGGATATGGGTATTGGTAAGTACGGTCGTCCCGGTATCAGGATCGGGCTCCACGGTCAGGGTGTATCCCGACGGCGTTTTCCCTTCGCTCCAGGTATAGACGATGGGTTCGCCGTCCGCGTACACCGGCAGGGGCTCGGTGACCGACTTCCAGCCGTTCTTTTCGTTCAGCCTATACCTTCCGATCTCGGTCCCGTCAGCCTTCAGGATCACGATGATCTCCTTCGGCCGCTTGCCGTCCTGATCGTCGTTATCCTCCCAGACCTTCTGTACGGTGAGGGGCCTGGCCTCAGGTTCATGGACGTTCTCGAGAATGGTAACGCCGTCCACCGTCACAGGATACACGGGCGTATACCCTGGAATGGCAGGCTCGGTCCAGGTATAAATGAACTTATGCCCTTCAGATCCATATACAGGCAGGTCATCGACAGTCGCTGTCCACTCGTTCTCCTCATTCAGCTCCACGGTCGCCACGGGCTGTTCGCCTATCTTCAGCGTGACAAACAGTTTTTCAGGCCGCAGGCCGTCCCGGTCATTGTCGTCGGTCCAAACCTTTTTGACCGTCAGCGACATGGTAATGTTGCTGTGTTTATTGGTGACCGTGGTCACCGTGCCGACGGTCTCGCTGCCGGTCTGCTCGTATCCCTCGACAGCGCCTTCGGTCCAGGTGTAGGCGATCTCCTGGCCGTCCTTATACTTCGGAAGATCATCCACCGTGGCCGTCCAGTTATTGGTTTCGTCCAGGGTGACCTGTGTCCCGTCGGATAGGGTCATCACGATGCTCTTCGGACGCAGTCCGTCACGGTCGTCGTCATCGTCCCACACCTTGGTGACCGTCGCGACTGTGCTCGCGGTCTCGTGGGTGTTGGTCAGCACGGTGGATGTTCCGCTCGTGACACTGCCGCTCAGGGTGTAGCCCTCAACCGTCCCTTCATCCCAAGCATAGGCGATGGCCTTCCCGACCGCGTTCACCGGCAGGTCCGCAATGGAACCCGTCCAGCCGTTCCCGGCGTTCAGGGTCACGCTGCCGACGGGCTTGCCGTCCGCAAGCAGGGTCACCATCAGGCTCGCAGGACGCACGCCGTCCTGGTCCCCGGCGTCATCCCACACCTTGGTGACGCTCAGGGTCTGCTTCGCAGCCTCATGGGTGTTGGTAACGGTGGTCACCGTGCCGACAGTCTCTCTGCCGGTCTGCTT
>JAFWWK010000182.1 GCA_017523615.1 Clostridia bacterium | reverse complement strand
GGACTTCATCGGCGACAACGTGAACGACATTGCCGGCAACTGCTCCGACCTGCTGGAGTCCTTTGTGGCCACCATCTCCGCGTCCCTGATGATCGCCGTTATCCTGTTCCAGCAGTACGAAGGTCACTTCGCCGAGAGCATGGCCGTACTGGAAGGCGTCTTCAACGGCACCATCCTCTTCCCCATTCTGATGGCGGGCGTGGGCCTGCTCAGCTGCCTGCTGGGCCTGTTCTACGCCGACCGCAAGAAGATGAGCGACAACCCCTCCCGCGAGCTGAACCTGGCCACCTGGATTTCCGCGGGCCTGACCATCGTGCTGGGCTTCGCGGTCACGGCGATTTCCTTCGCCGGTGCCGACGGCGCTGCAATTAAAGAAGTGTATGGCTGGGCCGCTGGCTGGGTGTCTCCCTGGATTTGCACCGTGCTGGGCATCCTGAGCGGCGTGGCCATCGGCTCCATCACCGAATACTACACCTCCACTGATTATAAGCCCACACGCAGCCTGGCCGAGATGGCTCCCGAAGGAGAAGCCTTCGTGGTCACCAAGGGCGACGCCGTGGGTTCCCGCAGCGTGCTGCTGCCTGTGCTGGTGATCGGTATCGCGCTGTTTGTGTCCGGCAAGCTGGCGGGCATCTACGGCGTCGCCACCGCCGCCCTGGGTATGCTGGCCTTCGTGGGCGCGACCGTTTCCATCGACGCCTTCGGCCCCATCGCGGACAACGCGGGCGGCCTGGCAGAGAGCTGCCACCTGGACGCCAACGTGCGCGTCATCACCGATAAGCTGGACGCTGTGGGCAACACCACCGCCGCCGTGGGCAAGGGCTTTGCCATCGGTTCCGCCGCGTTTGCCACCGTGTCCCTGATCGTTTCCTATGTGGGCAACTATTCCGCGGAAATGACGCTGAATATCGCAAGCTTCACCGTCGTGGCCGGCGCCATCATCGGCGGCGCGTTGGTGGAATACTTCTCCGCCATGCTCACCGACAATACCATCGAAGCAGCAAAGCAGATGGCGGACGAAGGCGACAAGCAGCTGACCCCCGAAGTCCTGGCCGGCAAAAAGACTCCCGACTACAACCGGATGATCGAACTGGCTGCCAGACAGGCGCTCAAGAACATGCTGGTACCTTCCATCCTGGCCATGGTCATTCCCATCATCGGCGGCTTCCTCTTCGGTGTTGAATTTGTCGGCGGCCTGCTGATCGGCGCGACGGTCGTTGCCATCCCCAGGGCTCTGTTCATGGGCAACTCCGGCGGCGCTTTCGACAACGCGAAAAAATACATCGAGAGCGGCTCTCTGCCCGGGCACGGCAAAGGAAGCCCCGCCCACAAAGCCGCGGTCACCGGCGATACTGTCGGCGATACCCGCAAGGACGTGGTCGGCGTGGCGCTGGATATCTTCATCAAGATGATGTCCACCGTAGCCAATACCCTGGTATCCCTGTTCAGGAATATCACTCTGTTCCGTTGATTTTTCATCATTTCGCACCCGGCGGGCTTTTGCCCGCCGTTTTTTTATCTTTTTTTCTTTTATCTTTTTCAACGCTTTTCTTTCCCTTTGGCTGTTGACATCTCGCATCAGATGATGTATGATCCGATATGTAATATGGTTTTTAATACTACTTTAAGAAAGGCAAGAAACATGATGCGTGATCTCACAGCAGTCTCCGGAACTCCACGGTCCCGCCGTAAACCATGGAATGAGCCTCCCGTCCGTCCTTTGCTGGAGGAGATCGGCAATTCCGTCACCCATGGGATCGGGGCTCTTCTTGGTATCGCAGGGCTAATCCTGCTTCTAGGCAAGTCTTCTTCCCCAGAAAAAACAGCCGCTTCCCTTATTTACGGCACATGTCTCATCTTATTATTCCTGATGAGCTGCCTATACCACGCCTGGCCCAGGGGAAGCATGGTCAAATATGTCTGGAGGCGCTTTGACTACTGCTCGATCTATCTGCTCATCGGCGGCACCTTCGCCCCGTACTGGCTGGTATGGGTCGGAGGCTTCAGGGGGATTTTGTTTCTCTGCATTCAGTGGACTCTGATCCTCACCGGCATCACCTTTATCGGCGTTTTCGGGCCAGGCAGGCTTAAACCGCTCCATATGTCGATGTACCTTGTCCTTGGCTGGAGCGCCCTGGCGTTTTTCCCGGCCATGATTCAAGCATCCCGCAGTCTCACTCTGATGACCCTTCTGGGAGGCGTCGCTTATACCGCCGGTATCATCCCATTCGCAATAAAAACCCGCGGCGCGCATTTTATCTGGCATTTGTTCGTCCTGCTCGGGGCATTATGCCATTTTATCGGTATCTTTTACTTCATATTCTGACCGGATCGCCGTTTTCTTTTGCATAAACACGCCTTTCGCGTTATAATGATACGGTATAAGTCAATCATCTTTATCGGAGGCAGTTTATGCGCAAAGCACTTCGGATCATTTTCAGGATCATCATCTGCCTTGTTTTTGTTGCGGTATTATGCCTTGGCCTGATGACCGCGGCTGAATACCGTCCCAATGAGAGGGAAACGCTGGTATCTTCCTCCCACTCTTCACTCCCGCTCCGGACCGGGGAAACCATCAGGATCCTCTCATGGAACACCGGTTACGGTGCGCTCGGGGACAACGCCGATTTCTTTATGGACGGCGGCAAGGGCGTCATCACCTCCGATTATCCCCGGGTCATTGCCAATCTCAACGGGATCGCTGATTTTATCACATCGGAAGACCCGGACCTGATTTTGCTGCAGGAGGTCGACCTATCCTCCAAGCGTTCCTTTTATATCAACCAGACGCAGCTCTACCGCGATCAGTTTCCGGGTTTTCAAAGCACCTTTGCTTACAACTACAGAGCCCTGTATGTACCGTATCCGCTTCCGACACTCGGTAAGATCGAAAGCGGACTTCAAACGCTCAGCCGGTTCGGTTTCCGTGAAGCGGAACGCATTTCCCTCCCCTGTCCGTTCTCCTGGCCCGTATCTTCCGTCAACCTGAAACGCTGCCTGTTGGTTACAAGGATCCCTGTTTCAGGCACGGATAAGGAGCTTGTCCTTGTCAATCTGCACCTTGAAGCTTACGACAGCGGTGAAGGCAAAGCCGAACAGACCCGCATCCTTGTCAGGTTCATGCAGGAGGAGTATGAAAAGGGCAATTATATCATAGCGGGAGGCGATTTCAATCAGCTGTTTTCGAATATCGACTCATCCCTTTATCCTGTGCTTGAAAACCGATGGCAGCCCGGTCTGATCGACTCCTCTGCCTTTTCTCCCTCGTTCTCTTTGCTGATGGACCCATCTTCACCTACCTGCCGCAGTCTGGACCAGCCTTATGCCGGCGCCGAGCGGGACGGATTCCAATATTACCTGATCGACGGCTTTATCGTATCTGACAATGTTGCTGTCGCTTCCGTTGAAACACGGGATCTGGATTTTGTGTGTTCCGACCACAATCCTGTGATCCTGACCGTTTCCATCAACTGATCGTGGAGGTGCAGGATGGGATCAAGATTCTTCAGCTTTATCCTTTGTTTCATATTCATCGTTTCGCTTCCGTGCTTCACAGCTTCCGGCACTGCTTCGGACGTCGGGCTTGTCCGTGTCCGCGGCGGCACCACGTTATACAATGACGCGGACCTGACCAAAGCCATCGGCATCCTTCACGCTGACGCTTATGTTTACGCACGTGAGGCCCTCGCATCTTCAGCGGGGGAAGTCATTGAGATCGTTTTCTTAAAGGATTTCATCATTCGCTATGCTTATATCCCCTTGATGTCGGCGGCACCTCTTACCCCGTCCGAAAAAGCCGCTTATGCCTCGGATTCCGCTGACGGCATCCTCATCCGGCCAGGCATATCCCTTATTAATATTGAAGTTGCCCCGCTTCCTTCCGCCGCGGGTCCCTCCGCCCTTCCGGTTCCGTCTCCGGTCCCGGATCACGCCGAATCAACGGTCCTTCCGGTCGTTCCCGTTTCGACACCGGAACCTGTCCCGACCCCTGTTCCGGGAACCGCTTTATCTTCCGCTTCCTCCGAAACCGCCGTTCCTTCAGTCACAACGCCTGAAGCTACAGTAGGCGCCGTTACCGGAAACGATCCGGAAGAAACTCCTCTCCCCCCCGTTCTTCCGTCATCGGGACCGTCTTTTTCTCCGGACGAAACTCAGCCCGCCGCAGATGCCGGGGATCCAGAAAACACCGTCCCCGAAAATCGTTCGGTGGAATTGTCCGTTATTTCTCAGTATGCCGGGGACAGGCTGAAGGCCGTGCCGACCGGAAGGTATTATCTTTTAAACGAAGCCTATCCGGTCCCCGCCGGCAGGATGATCCGTTCGATCACCCTCTATCCGATGAGTACCGGCCATGCACAAGGCACGATCTCCATATTGTACGAATCGGACGGAAAATATCAGGTCGCTTTTTCCAAGGATTTCTCACTGATTGTTCCCTACAGTTCCCCCTGGGAAACAGTCATTCCACTGGATCTGTTGTGTGAAAACGATGCTTTCGTCACGGTCTGTTTCAACAGCTCCTGCACCGCAAGATACGGCATGGCAGTTGACGAAAACAGCTTCCTGAGTTATTTCAGCGATAATGCCGATGATCCTTTGATGCTCACAGTCGAAGGTTTTGCCGTCAATTACACGATCTGCTACGAATAATTTTGTCAAACTGATTTGAGGTACATGTATCAAAACGCCCGGCTGAGCGGCCGGGCGTTTTGCTGCGATATCATTTTTTTATTGCTGTCCTGTCAGGATCTTGATCCTTTCCCATTCGGCAAGGATGCATTTCTGATGGCTTACGGCATATGGGCCTGTCTGTTCAGCCTCGGACATGACCCGGGGAAAATGAATACAGACATGTCCTTCAAGGTTGTTTCCCGCTGTATGGTCCACACCATGTCCATGGCTGTGCGTCGATGCCAGGTACACAGAACCGTCGTCAAAGATGACCCATACGGCATGGGGGTTCCATGTGTTATCACCGACGACCTGCTGCATCAGGGCCGTATCCACTGCGGTGGGAGGTTCTGCGTCCGCGTGTTTCCCAAAGGAGAACATGTGCAAACGATAAGTTACGCCGGTATCAGGATCATAGATCGTTACGTCTGGCATCATTTTCGCCTTTGCGCGGATGCCGGTAAACCAGTTTGTGTTGATCACGTTGGCAGCGGTCGGGGTAAATACTTCTGATGCGGGCTTCACGGTTTCGTCAGGCGCCAGAGTGATCACAGGGATCGTGGATCCCGGCGAAACCTGAACTTCAGCAGTTGTATTGGCTGTTACAGCCGGAGAAGGTGCGGGCGTCACGGGAACCGCCGTCGGGGTGTGATATCTGACAGCGTCATCCGAATACAGGAGGGTCAGCGTCCCCTTGCCGGCGATACCATCCGCTGTCAGTCCGTTCAGCTTCTGGAAGTCCTTTACCTGTTTTTCGGTCGTGCTGCCGAAAATGCCGTCGTCCGATACGATGTACCCCAGGCTTGTCAGGCGCTGCTGGAGCAGTTTCACCTGTATCCCCGTATTGCAGCGCTGTAGGACCGTATTCAGTTTGGGCGTCGGCACGGCGGTGGGTTTGGGAGTTCCCGGTGTCTTCGTGGGTTTGGGCGTTTTTGTGGGCTTGGGAGTCGCGGCAGGCTTAGGTGTCGCCGTGGGCTTGGGCGTTGCCGTCGGTTTGGGCGTCACGACAGGTTTCAGTGTCGCTGCCGGCTTAGGCGTAGCGGTAGGCCTGGGAGTCGCCGTCGGTTTGAGTTCCGCCGTAACCTTTGGAGCAGCCGTGGGCCTGGGCGTTGCCGTTGGTCTGGGCGTGGGTGTGGCTGCGGGAACGGCGTTGTTTGCTCCCTTTGTGGGAGCAGCCGGCGCAGGCGTGGCAGTCTTCAGGTAGATCACCGTTGTAACGGGTGTTATCTTAACAACGGGTGCATTTCCTCCTGCCGCTGTGACTGTTGCAGCCGGGGCATTTGCTGTTTGGGCTGTGGTCGGAGCCTTTGTCGGTCTCGGGGTCGGCGTCGCCTGCGGCACGGAAGGGGTCGCGGACTTGTCCGCCGGTTTCACAGTCACTGCAGGAAGAGGCGTGCTGACCGTTTTTGTCGGTTCGGCGGTTACCGAACCGGTGTTATATATCGCCGCAAGCGTTTCCGAAGCGACGATGCCGTCAATCTTCAGGCTGTTCGATTTCTGGAAATCTTTGACCGCTTTTTCGGTGGTTGCCCCAAAGATCCCGTCAATGACACCGGTAAAATATCCAAGTGTTTTAAGCCTCATCTGCAGCGCTTCCACTTCGTCGCCGGATGAGCCGCGGCGCAATGTCACGCTTCCGAACGGTGCCAGTATCCCTGCAGGCACTTCGGGCGTCGCCGCCGCTTCTGTCGCAGTCACGGCAGGAACAGCGATATCGGAAAACATGATATTCTGGGTCGCAAGACCCGCGATCCCGTCCTCCGTAAGTTTATTCATCCGTTGGAATGCCTTTACCGCTTCGATATCGTCTTCGTCATAGATCCCATCGGGTTCGCAGGTATAATAACCCAGCTCCATCAGTCTTTCCTGGATCGCCCTGACAACGGTCCCCTGCATCCCCTCGGTCACGATAACTACATTCTGCTGAGTGACCGGAGTCGCCGCGGGAATGATGATCGCGGGTTCCGGGGTCGCGATTGAAGGAGTCGGGGCGGGAATGGGCGTTGCGATCGCCGCGTTGTAGATCTTTTCCAGCATTTCCAATGTCTTCGGTCCGGCATATCCGTCAACCGTCAGGTAGTAAGCCGTCTGGAAGGCTCGCACCGCTTTTTCCGTCTCTTTATTATAGGTCCCTGTAATGCCGGCCGCATAATAACCGAGCACTGTCAGTTTTTGCTGGAGAACAGCCACCCCATCGCCGGTATCATCCGCCTCCAGCGGCCACATGGCAATATTCGGTACGGTATGGACTGTTTTTTTCTTTCCCGACGAATTCTTCGGAGAACCTGAAAACAGCAGCTCCTGAGTGCTGACGTCGGCTGTTCCCGTGGCCTCAAGCCCGTTCTTGGTCTGGAAAGCGGATACAGCCTTTTGCGTGGATACTCCGTAAATGGAATCCACAGTTCCCGAATAGAACCCCAGTTCCTTCAGCGCACTTTGAAGCGCCTTGACGCTCGCTCCGGCATCGCCTTTCTGAAGCAGAATAAAATCAAGGGCTACATCAATATCGACAATTGTATAGGAGGTGAGAACATCCACATACTCTTCGGGCACATATCCGGTCTGGCCGCCGTAGGAAAGTTTGATATACCCATCTTCCGAAGCGAGGACCGTGACCTTGGCACCCCTTGGGATCGTGGTCAGTTTCTTTGTGCCCGTCCCCTTTCCCTTGCGCAGATTGACATTGGCGTTCACAGTCGTCTGATAAGGATAAGAAATAGCCATCACGGCTGCCGCCGCGGTGGGAATGGGAGAAGCGGTAGGAAGCGTTTCCGCATAGATCATGGCCAGAGTCTTCGCACCGGCTTTCCCGTCCACATACAGTTTGTTGGCCTTCTGGTAAGCTTCGATCGCCCTGACCGTCGCGTCATTGACGGTTCCGGTGATCTCTCCCGAATAATAACCCAGTCGGCTGAGAACAGACTGAAGCATTTTTACAGCTTCGCCCTTTTTCCCGGTTTTGATTTCCGCCGTCTTCAGCGGGGCGGCATAAGATACTTTAGTCTTTTTCCCAGAGGCGTTTGTCACCGTATCTTCGTATAGCCTGCGCTGTGTGGCCGCGTCAGCAATACCGCTGACGGCAAGCCCGTTGGCTTTCTGAAAAGCCATGACCGCTTCGAAGGTATTCCCGTCATACGCGCCATGGACTTCCCCACGGTAAAAGCCCAATTCTCCCAAAGCATCCTGAAGAGCCCTGATCGCAAGTCCGCGGTCACCGTTGAGCAGCGTCACATAATCGTCAAGCAGGGATTCATCGGAAGCCTGGCTCACCGGTGCGCCGGCAGTCAGAAAGATATGGGAAACATAACCCTGCTTTCCTTCGTAATTGACAAGGTCGTAATTTCCCGCCGCGCCGTTGACCACCACGGCGGATCCTTCGGAAAGCGTCATAAGGGCCGCGGAAGTTTCCGAAGCACCGGAACGCAGGATCACTTTGGTCGTGGTGTAAGCTACATAGGGGTAGCTTTCAGCGGTTGCGGCTGGAAGCATCGCGCAGACCATCACCAGCACTGCCAGAATCGCAAATGTTCGCCGCAGCATAATCGTCTGCCTCCGAATTTAATGATTCATTTTATTTTATTTCATT